>JAGFXV010000089.1 GCA_017861475.1 Bacillota bacterium
AGACGAACTGCCGCCACATTCGGTTACACGGAAATACGGACTCCCATTTTTGAACATACGGAACTGTTTGAGCGGGGAGTAGGAGATACCACCGATATTGTCAGCAAGGAAATGTATACCTTTCAGGATCGTTCCAATCGCAGCCTGACCTTGAGGCCGGAAAACACCGCCTCCTGTGTGCGGGCTTTTATTGAGCACAGTGTTGCCGGAGGAGTCTTGCCGGTCAAGTGGTATTACATGGGTCCCATGTTCCGTTATGATCGGCCTCAGGCAGGCAGGTACAGACAGTTCCATCAGTTTGGAGTGGAGGCTTTCGGCAGCAACAATCCTGCCATGGATGCCGAAGTGATTACCCTGGTGCTGGAAATACTGGCCAACCTGGGCCTGCATGAATACGAACTGCATCTTAATTCAGTCGGTTGCCCGCAATGCCGGGAAGTTTACCGGCAGAAGCTGATTGAACATATTCGTCCGGCCAAAGACAAACTGTGTGCAGATTGTCAAAGCCGCTTTGAGAAAAACCCGCTGCGGGTCTTGGACTGCAAAGTTGCTTCCTGTCAGGAGGCTATAGCGGGTTTCCCCAATATGTGCGATTACCTGTGCTCTGACTGCAGTGAGCACTACAGCCGGGTACGCAGCATTTTGACGGAGGCCGGGATATCCTATATACATGATAACCAACTGGTGCGGGGATTGGACTATTATACCAATACTGCCTTCGAAATCATGATCCCGATCATCGGAGCGCAGAGTTCGGTCGCCGGCGGAGGTCGTTACAACGGACTGGTGAAGGAATGCGGCGGGCCGGATATGCCGGGGGTAGGTTTTGCCATGGGTATGGAAAGACTGCTGCTGGCCATGAACAGTCAGGAAGCTACTATGACCGATCCCAAACAGCTGGATGTATTTCTGGCCTTGCTGGATGAAAAATACGAGAGCCGGGCCATGAATATGCTAAGCGGACTACGCCGCGCCGGCATCAGGGCGGATCGGGATTACAATCAGCGCAGTATTAAAGCGCAGATGAAATATGCTGATAAAATGGGAGCAAGGCTCGTTTTGCTGTTAGGTGAGGATGAGTTCCAAAGAGGGGTTGTCACCATCCGGGACATGCAGACCCGTCAGCAAAGTGAAGTAGCAAATGATGCTTTGATTGCCGCCATAAAAGCAATTCTTGAATAGATTGGGAGGATATAGCCATAATGAAAAGGACTCACAGCGCAACTGCACTAACTCTTGAAAATGTCGGCCAGGAAGTCATCCTGAACGGATGGGTCAACAGCCGCAGAGATCATGGCGGTCTCATTTTTATCGATCTCAGGGATCGTTCCGGGCTTATCCAAATCGTATTTAATCCCGAACTGGACGAAGAGGCTTTCCATCTGGCCGAGTCGGTCAGAAGTGAATATGTGGTAGCCTGCCGGGGCAAGGTGCTGGCTCGTTCCGAGGCGACCATCAATCCCAACCTGGAGACCGGAAGCATTGAAGTACATATCGTGGCCATGGAAGTATTAAATACCGCCAAGACGCCGCCTTTTTATATTGAAAATGACATTGATGTGGACGAAACACTGCGCATGCGTTATCGTTATCTGGATCTGCGCCGGCCGGAAATGAGAGACAATCTGATGCTGCGTCACCGGGTTGTCAACACCATCAGGCAGGTTTTGGACGAGCAGGGTTTTGTTGAAATTGAAACACCGGTGTTGGGCCGCAGCACCCCGGAAGGAGCGCGTGATTATCTGGTCCCGAGCCGCATTCACCCCGGTGAATTCTACGCTCTGCCCCAGTCGCCCCAGCAATACAAACAAATGCTGATGGTTGCCGGGATGGAAAAATATTTTCAGATCGCCCGTTGTTTCCGCGATGAAGATCTGAGAGCCGACCGCCAGCCTGAATTTACCCAACTGGATATGGAAATGTCCTTCATTGATGAAGAAGACGTATTCAGTCTTATTGAACCCTTAATGCAGAAGGTTTTTAAAGTTTCCAATAATATAGACCTGACCATTCCTTTTCCCCGTATCACCTACGATGAGGCCATGCTTAAATACGGGAGTGATCAGCCCGAATTACGTTTCGGATGGGAGATTCAGGACATAACCGAATTGGTCAAGGACGTTGAGTTTAAAGTATTTTCCGGCGCCATTGCCGCAGGCGGAGTGGTCAGAGCGCTCAATGCCAAAGGATGCGGTTCCATGCCCCGCAGGGAAATCGATGATCTGGGAAAAATGGCGGTCGCTTTCGGAGCCAAAGGACTGGCATGGATCAATGTGGCCGAAAATGAATTAAAATCACCGATCACCAAATTCTTTACCGACGAACAAATCCAGACGCTATTAAAAGCGTTAAATGCGCAGCCCGGTGATTTGCTCTTGTTTGCCGCCGATCAGCCTCAGATCGTTGCCAAGGTTCTGGGGACATTGCGTCTGGAATTGGGCAGAAGACTGAAACTCTATGATGAAAATGAATTTTCCTTTGCCTGGGTGGTAGACTTCCCGCTCTTTGAATACGATCAGGAAGAACAACGCTGTGTGGCTGTCCATCATATGTTTACCTCACCACGGATCGAAGATTTGGAACTGCTGGATCATGAGCCTCTGGCTGTGAAGGCCCGTGCTTACGACCTCATACTAAATGGAGTCGAGCTGGGCGGAGGCAGTATCAGAATCCACCGTCGTGACTGGCAGGAAAAGATTTTCAGTCTTTTAGGAATGACGATGGAGGAAGCCAAAGATAAATTTGGCTTCATGCTGGAAGCTTTCGAATTTGGTACACCGCCCCACGGCGGGATCGCCTTTGGAATCGATCGCATGATCATGTTGATGGCGCGGCGCGACAGTATAAGAGATGTGATTGCCTTCCCCAAAACCCAAAGCGCGGCTTGTTTGATGACCGATGCTCCGTCCGATGTGAGCCCTCGTCAGCTGCGGGAATTGTCTCTTAAAATAAGAGATAAATAAAAAGATTGCAACATATGATATTATTGATAAAGGTACGAAGCCAGGAATATATTGGATAAGCGATTCGTTGAAGCAGCTTGATATTTATGATATACTGGCGGTGTAAAACAAATTAATAAAGCAGAGGAACAGCCCTGCTGCGTACGTGAATAGCCGTTTTAGTTTTTGCCAACACAGAAACTTCGGGAGTGTGTACTTCGCTTGTGTATTGCATGCCCATTTAATTGGGATCCAAAAAGTAAGCGAGAGGACACCCACCTGCTTTGCAGGTTAAAACTCGCGGCACCACGGCTCGGTGGGGTTTTTCATTGCCCCACGGTCATCTTCAACCCGGTAAAAAAGCTTGGGTCTTATAGTCTCACCTCACTCCAAATGACAATAACTTCCAATTTCATTTCTACTAAAAATTTCATTCAGGGAGTGGTTTATAACGTTCTGAAATGTTAAAATTATGAAAACTGTTTTCCACTGGATGCTCATTATAATTATCTTCCCTAAAATTCGCTTCTTGCATTTCAAGTATTTTTTTATATAAACCAATTACAAATAACTAAATAATATTAATAGCTATTTGTAATTATTATTGAAAATGTTGCAGGAAAAATAATGAAAGGAGTAGAAATAGTAACTTTTAGGAGGCAATGAGATGGCAAAACAACTTTCCGTTTTTTTAGAAAACAAAGCAGGGAGATTAGCCAGGGTTACCAGAGTTCTTGGTGAAGCCGGCATTAATATTCGTGCACTGTCAATTGCCGATACTTCCGATTTTGGTATCCTGCGTATTATCGTCAATGATCCGCCAAAGGCTTACGCCATCCTTAAAGATGCCGGTTTTACTGTGAGCGAAACGGAAGTAATAGGAGTACGGGTGAAAGATATACCCGGCGGACTGGCTGCTGTACTCGAGAAGATGTCAGACGCTAATTTAAATATTGAATATATGTATGCCTTTCTTGGCACTTCAGAAGAAGACGCATTGGTGATCTTTAAAATAGAAGATAATAAAAAAGCCCGGATCGCTTTTAAAGAAAGCGGTATCCAGGTTATCGAAGAACAGGAACTGTATCAGCTATAAAACATCGGCTGTTATCCTCTGAGGGATAACAGCCGATGCTGCTCATAAAACAATCTGCAGGGAATATATTTTAGCAGAAATTTCAATTATGTGATCTCCTTAATTGGTTAAATTAAAACCTTGGTTTCCCCTGAATCGCAGCAATATTCGAACTCTTTATGCAGCACCATTCAGAAAAACGCAAAAAAGGAGGTGAACTAATGAAAAGAGCAATTGGTCTCGGATTACTGGTGGCAGTATTTTTTGCAGCATTTATTATGGCCAAAGACTATATCGCCGTCAGTTCCTTTTATATGGCTGCAGCAGCCATGGCAATGTTTGCCGTTCTTGGCCCTTTCGGGGACTATTTCAAGACCGGTATATCTATGGTGATTGGCGTTTTTGTAGGTCTTGTGGGAATCATCATTCTTATTGCCAAAATGCCGCTTCCACCAGATAACCTGGTTTATTTGGCCATAGTCGGCGGCGTATCTCTGTTCATTCTAATTTTATTGTCTGTAACCGGGCTCAGGATTGATGGAATGTTCCTGGGTTGGGCCGGATACTTTGCATCAGTATATGGAACATATACTACCAATGCAGCATCCCTGGCAACCGCAGCCATGCCGGCAGCAGTCGGCGTATGCGTTTCGCTGCTGGTTGGATTGGTCATGGCCAACCTGATCATTAAAATCGCTATGGCTCTGAATAATTAGGAAAGGGGGGAGAAGGTTTGTTGAAAAAGAAAAGATTGCAAAAGTATATGGTCTTATTCCTTGCTATGTTATTATTGCTGGCTCCGGCTCTTAGTGCTGTTGGTGCCGGTACAGGCAGTGTGGAGAAAATGCAGGATAATG
This sequence comes from Bacillota bacterium, assembly GCA_017861475.1. GTDB lineage: Bacteria > Bacillota > Syntrophomonadia > Syntrophomonadales > Syntrophomonadaceae > Syntrophomonas_B. Next base: position 4,875 of record JAGFXV010000089.1, read on the forward strand.
AACTGGTGCTGTCGGCGCTGGATGATTCCGGTAATATCAGCGGCATTCAAATATTGTCCCATGTTCGCATTTTCGGCAATGGCAATGTAAGCGTGCAGGATCCCAGCAAATTTAATCTGGCCTCAGTACGCAATCTCTATGGCTCTGAAAAAATTGCCCAACAGGATGGCAAGATCAGTTATTCAATGAATATTGATCAAAGCAAAGGTTTTTCTGATATTTATTATCTATCGGCATTGGACAAGGCAGATGTTGCCAAAGTCAGTATGCCGGTAAGTGTGAAAGTAACTTATTATCTGGATGGTCAGCAGATTGAGCCTTCCAAACTGGCAGGTAAAAGCGGTCATTTAAAGATAAGATGCGATATCGAAAACCTTACCGGAGCCAAAAAAGTATTGGAGTATAAAAACAAAGCGGGTGAAACCGTTAAAAAAGAATCCATTGTTTATACACCTTACGTAGTTGCCATGTCCGGTTGGACATTTGACAACAAAAAATTCTCTAATATTCAAGCTCCCGGTGTTGCCCAAGAGTCACCTCAGGGCGTTGTGTTGGATGTTCAGGGCAAGACTCAGGTCAGCTGGTCTGTTCCTGTGATTCCGCCCAGTTATCCGGCTAAACAATATACGATTCTTGAAGCTGACGGTAAAAATATTGAAATGCCCAGTTATCAAATAGCGGTTATCCCGATCGTACCAACCACCGCTGCTATTGATAATGTACCGACTTTCAGAGACAGTTTTGGCAAACTGTACGACGCTTTTGATCAGATCCAGAATGGTGTGGGCGCTCCGTCTAAAGACGCTACGCTGTTGTTCGGTCTCAGCCAGGTCAAAGGCGGACTGGGTCAGGTAAGCGGCGGTATTGAAACAGTTCTGAATAACTTAAAAACAATCCGTAATGGGATAAGCAATACTGCTTTTAATGCTGCTACTTATGATGCCGTCAAAGGTACTGATGCCAGCGGCAACAAACCCGGCGTCAAAGAAGCTGTGACCATGAGCAAAACTGCCATGGACTCGCAATTGGCACCCGCATTTGAAGGGCAAAAGAAAGTCGTTACAGGTCTGCAGGATGCTATGGGCAAACCTGGTGCTGATCCGGTTACACCGAGTCTTTCCACCAGCTTGTATAATGACGCTGACTTCCTGAAGGCTTTGGTTAAAGGTACCCCGGCTGAAACAGTAGTTACCCAGGCTATGATTCCTAAAATTATAGCAATAAACACCAATTTGGGTGTATTGAAAGATGGCGGTACTTTAATTACTGCAGCTGGAAGCGTACCCTTCCCGGCCAGTATCAGCACGGTTGAGACTGGTGTTCAGTCAATATCTTCAGGTCTGGGCAAAGCCAATAACGGACTTAGCTTTATGGCCATTGGTCTGGGTCAGTTGGACGAAAAAGGCAATCCCAAACCGGTCATGGTAAACGGCAAACCTGGCAGCCTCCTTTTTGCATTGGATTACCTGCAAACAGCTGTAGATGGTCAACTGGTTCCAGGTGTTGAACAGCTCAGCGGTGGGGCAGCCAAGATCGGCGATGGTTCCGGTCAAGCCAAGACAGCTCTTACCGGCGGACTGGATACGCTTGAATCCGTTCCAGCCATTGTTTCGGCTTT
>JAGFXV010000090.1 GCA_017861475.1 Bacillota bacterium
AAGGATCCCTCTACAAACAATTGTTACCTATGGCTTTTTATATATGGGAAGAAATTTATGTCTTCTTGTTCCATGTGCCCAATTACTATATCATCAACAACAAATGAGAAAAAATCTGCCGGTTTGATTTTATTATTTATACAGGATTCCTTTAGCTTTAAGGCTTTAAAAACCAAATCCTTGTGAATTTTAGTGTGCTCCTCATAATTTGGGTATCCAATCTCAGACAGAAATTTTTCTTCATTATAAAAATGGTATGAGATATGGTTCAGCAATAATTCCAACTGAACCATGATTTTATCAAATCCTTTGTCGGAGAGGGACATGTTGATCAAATGGTTTCCCAGTTCAACCATTTTTTGATGCTCTTTGTCAATTTGTTCATTTCCGCAGTTCCATTCATTTTTCCACTCCAGGTGCACATAAGCAGCTGGAATACTATCCTGAATATCATAGGCGATTACCTGATTTCTGCCGCCATTCTTAGCTTCATAGAGAGCTGCGTCCGCACGTTTAAACCAGTCATCCAAAGCTTCATTGCATATATATTCCGAAGCGCCAATACTAACGGTTACTTTCCCGTAAGCAAGGCACTGGTTGTTGGCCACCTTTGTACGGATTCTTTCTGCTACAAGGACTGCATCGCCAATTGAAGTATTTGGCATCAGTACAATGAATTCTTCTCCTCCGTATCTGGCAGCAATATCAAAACTTCGCAATGAGGAGGTTATAATCTGGGCAATAATCTTCAGCACCTCATCACCTTTCACATGGCCAAAGGTGTCATTTACTTTTTTAAAGTGATCTATATCCAATACCAGCATTGAAATTGGCATTTTATAGCGTTTGACGCTTTCCTTCACTTCAGTTGTTTTAATATTTAAGAAAGTACGGTTATATAAGCCAGTCAATTGGTCATGAAAACTCAAGTATAACAGCTTTATATGGGCTTCGATCAAGTCGCGCATTTTCTCCATTAGGATTACCATTTCAGATGAATAGTCATTTTCCTTGTCATCAAGGATACAAATTGTTCCGAAAGGTTTATCATTAGGCAGCATAATGGGAAATCCCAAATAGCACAACATATTGTGTTTTATATCCGGATTGTTTTTCCACTCAGGAGATTTCAATGCATTGGCAACAAACAGCTTTTCTTTTTCCAGGATTACCTTCTCGCAATAAAGTCCAGAATTAATGAGATGTTCTTTATTTCCTACCATATAAGGATTATCTGTGGAGTTGCTCGCCACTAATACCTCGATTTCCTTATTTACAACTTTCATGATTAGACCTACACGGGCTCCTCCGATATGAGCGATGAGATCGACGATACTCTGCCAATCTTGAAGTACGTTGTCCGGAATTTCGAAATGGTTAGTATATTCATTTACGAGTTCTTCCATCATGCAAACAACCCTTCTGTACGATGATAAATTCATTATAATTATATATTAAAAAAATAATCCCGTCCTTATCAGGCATTATAAGGGATTTCAGAATAAGTTTGGCCATTTACTTCCTTATATTTGGCGCTGATCAAATAAGGTATCAATATTAAAAAAGCTCGTACTTAAAAAAACTGACATGCTAAGTTCGGAAACGGCTGAAAGACAGATTTTGCTCAATTTTTAATCAATAAATTTATATGGTATATTTAAACAAAACAGTTTGTTAAGGGGGGATAATGTCAAGTGAGCTTACGTGAGAATAGCAGTAAAATGAACGAACTTATGAATTTATATCCGGAGAAGTTAACGACAGTAGACAAAGTATTCAGAAATATCCGCCGCGGCAACAAAATATTTATCGGAACTGCCGCAGGAGAACCAAGATATCTCGTCAGATCGTTGATGGATTACTTGATCAAAGATCCCAAGGCTTTTTTTGATGCTGACATTTATTATGTATGGACAGTTCTTGATGAAAGCAGCAACTATTTCTATGAAAAGTACAAACGAAATTTCAGGATCAGCTCCTTTTTTATCGGGGACCCTAACCGGGCTGCCATTAATAACGGAGATGCAGATTATACGCCGGTTTTTACCTCCAGAATACCGGAACTGCTCGATCGTAAGTATTTACCGGTCGATATTGCATTGATCCAGGTATCTTTGCCGGATGAACATGGCTATGTGAATTTAGGGGTAAGTGTTGATGTTGCCAAAACCGCAGTTGAGAATGCCGGACTGATCATTGCGCAGGTAAATTCATATATGCCCAAGGTGCACGGGGACGGTTTTATCCATATGGATGACATTGACTTTATTATTCCCTATGATGAACCTTTGCCGGAGTATGATCCCAAAGAAGAAAGCGAGGTCGTATCACAGATCGGCAAGTATGTTGCCAGCCTTGTTCAGGATGGAGACACCATTCAGATAGGCTATGGATACGTGCCTTTTTCCATTTTGCCCAGCCTGGGCGACAAAAAACATCTGGGCGTCCATTCCGAGCTTTTAACGGACGGAGTCATTGAGCTAATGAAAAAAGGAGTAATCGACAACAGCAGAAAAAGTATAAACAAGGGAAAGACGATTGGAACATATTGTTTGGGTAAGAAGAAAACCTATGATTTTATCAATAATAATCCCGCGGTCGAACTAAGAAGGATTGATTATGTTGATAATCTGGCAACGATCGCGCGGCATGATAATATGACGGCAATCAATACTGTTTTGCAAATCGATCTGACGGGGCAGGCTTCAACTGAATCATTAGGTAATGTTTTCTACAGCGGCATCAGCGGATTTGCCAATTTTATGCGGGCTACTCCTCTGGCCAAGAGAGGGAAGACGATCATAGCCATGAAATCAACGGCTAAAAATGGGACGGTATCCAAAATAGTGCCCAATCTTCTGGAAGGTTCCGGCGTAAGTATGCACCGGGCTGATGTTCAATATGTTGTAACCGAATACGGAATCGCTTATCTGCAGGGAAAGAACCTGCGGGAGAGAGCGATGGAACTAATTTCTATCGCTCACCCCGATTTCAGACCATGGCTGATTGAAGAGGCCAAGGCGAGGAACCTGATTTACAAGGATCAGAAATTGGTTCCGGGTCCGAGAGGCCAATACATCGAAGAATACGAAGCGCTCCGGGAAACAAGGACGGGAATTGATATTCTGTTAAGGCCGATCAAGATCAGTGACGAACCGCGGCTGAGAGATTTCTTTAATTCGCTTTCGGATAAAAGCCTTTATCTAAGATTTTTTACTCCCCGTAAATATGTTCCCCACGAGAGTCTGCAGGAGATTGTTACCTTTGATAATGCCAAAGGTGTTTCCATTGTGGCCTTGGTACAACAGGAAAAAAATGAAAAAATAATCGGGCTGGGACAGTATTATATAAATGACACCAAATATTCAGCCGAGATTAGTTTTGCCACCAGTGATGAGTTTCAAAACAATGGGATTGCATCGATCTTGCTTAACCATTTAACTTATCTGGCCCAGAAAAATGGACTATTAAGCTTTACTGCCTCCGTTCTGGCTGAAAATCGCTCCATGATAAAAGTACTTAAAAAAGTTGGGTTTGTCCACAAAGCCACAGAAGATGGCGTTTCAGAATTTGAAAAGGCATTTTAACCGGGAGGGAGTTCTCTCATGATGCAATACTATGTTACAGTAATTGGCGACATGAATGACTGAAATAAATCAAAATAATTGACTGTAACGGAGGAAATATGGCTTTTTCAAGAACCCTGGAAATAAAAACCGTGCAAGAAATGATCAGGATGTATTGCCACGCAATGCACAACACTACAAACGATGAACTTTGTGTTGATTGCATGAAATTGCTGACATATGCTGAGCAACGGATCGATAAATGCTTTTATGGAGATGACAAGCCGGTATGCTCAAAATGCACAGTGCATTGCTATAAGCCGGAGATGAGAGAAAAGATAAAAGAAATCATGCGATATTCCGGGCCCCGGATGATGTGGAAAAGACCGATCCTTTCTCTCCGATATATGTACAGGAAAATCTTCAAGAGCAATATTTAATAGTATTGGGAAGGCAATGAGACAGTCCTTATTGCTTCCTTTTTTTATGTCTTAATCAGGGCCAAGAACTAGAGAAAATAGGACTTTAGTTAAGACAAAATCAATGGCAAAAATTAGTTTGCGGAGGAGGAATTACTAAATTATGATATAAATAGACAATCATTTCCCAATATGGCGTAGAAGGAGATGGTGCAAACCATGAAAAAGATTTTGCTTTGGCTTGCCGCCTTGATGCTGTTGGGTTTCTGCATGATGCTGATGACCAAGATCCCCGCGCTGGGTCTATCAGAAGCCGGTTTCTGTGGAAAGTGTCATGCCATGGATTATCAAGTAAGTACATATCTCCATTCTTCACATGCCCGGGAAGCTAATTGCGGAGATTGCCATGATCCCCACGGGTTGGTCACTGGCAGCGTGTATGCAGCCTACACCGGCAGCAGAGATGTTTATCGAGTTGTCACCAACACTACCCCTGCCGAAATTAGAGCTACCGAAATGAGTAAAAAGATTCTCCAGGAAAATTGTCTGCGTTGTCACAGTGATATTATGAGAGACGTCGGCGATACCAGAAAAAATGGGGGCGTCTATTGCTTTCAATGCCATCAGGGCATTGTTCATCCTAAATAGGAAAGGGGATGTTCTGCATGGAAGCATCAAAGGTTAAAAAATTGGTGATGATATTGGGCGTCATCGTCATCGTTGCTGTCTCAACAGGTATTTACTTTTTCAATCGGAATAATACCGTTGTGACAGAAACGGCTCGCGGTGAGATCGCTGTCAACGAAACAAACTCAGCGGTATGGGGCAAGTTATATCCAGCCCATTGGGACAGTTATCAGGCCAACCTGAGCAATTCTGCCAAGCCTTCCCATTTTGAAACCAAGCCCTACCTGCAGGTCATGTATGAGGGAACAGGATTTGCCAAGGAATACAACGAACCGCGCGGACATTTGTATACCATTGAGGATGTGACTTCCATCAATCCTGCCCGACAAAAGGCGGGTGCTTCCTGCTTTACCTGTAAATCAACCCAGGTCCCTCAAATGATGGATAAATACAGAGCACAATATTATCTGATGTCTTTTGACGAAATGAAAGGACAGATCACAGAACCGATCGGCTGTCTGGATTGCCATGATCCCAAAACCATGGCATTAACGATTACTCGTCCGGCCCTGAAAGAAGCCCTGCAGCGTCAAGGTCGTGATTTGAATAAGATCACCAACCAGGAAATGCGCAGTTTGGTTTGTGCGCAATGCCATGTAACCTATTACTTCGCACCGGAAACCAAAAAAGTTACCTTTCCCTGGGATAAAGGTTTTACTGCGCGACAGATCCTGGCTTATTTCGATGAAGAAAAGTTCACGGAATGGGTGCATCCTACTGCTGGATCAAATCTCGTGAAAGCCCGCCATGCAGAGTATGAGACATTTATGGGAAGTACGCATCAGACAGCCGGTGTTGCCTGCGCCGATTGCCATATGCCCTACACCATGGTCGGCAATAAAAAAATCTCCTCCCATGTTTGGCAGAGTCCCCTCAACAACATCGAACAGAGCTGTACCACCTGTCATCGTAATGGTACGGAATGGTTAAAGACTCGAGTCGAAACGATCCAGACCCAGGTCAAGCAAAGTCAGGATCTGGCAGGGGAAGCAGTAGTACAGGCTATCAATGAATTAAAAATCGCTCGGGAAACCCCGAACGTTGATCAGGCAAAACTTGCCGAAGCCATGAACCTCCATCGCGAAGCCCAGTGGTATCTTGATTATGTCGCAGTAACTAATGGCTACGGCTTTCACAATCCCACCGCCACCTTGAACGATTTAAACACAGCCATTGATAAAGCGTATAAGGCAGTTGAGAAATCAAGGGAGGCAAGGGGAGCCAAGACATCTTTTAACTAAAAAAACAAATAAATTCTGCTAAAGGATCAGGAAGTATTGGCTTGCTTTTTCTCCCATAATAATTAAGGAGATGTCTTCTTGCTGCCAGGATCAATATTCCTGGATGAACATGTAATTCATTGAAATGAGGTTTAGGCTTGAGAATACAGGATTTGGGATACATCAAAGTGATCTTGGGAGAAAATGGCGGGCGGTTTCCCTTCTGCAATTCTATTCTGATCGATGATTCTATGCAGGCCATGATCGATCCTGGAGCCGGGTTGCAGCCACTGCGGTTTATAAATGAAAGCAAGGATATTGAAATCGTTTTTAATACGCATGTTCATTTTGACCATATCGTTTTCAACTATATATTCGACCATTCCCGGATCATGGTCAACGAACAGGAATCCATCTATTTCAAAGACCGCCGCAAATTCATTGAGGATTTCGGAGCCAATCAGGTCTGGGGCAACGAATGGGTTAGTCAATGGCTGGAGCAAACTCGTCGGCCGGAGGGTCTGAATAGTAAAACGCTGGCTCACAGACATGAATGGTATCTGTCCATGGCCCGGCTGGATA
>JAGFXV010000091.1 GCA_017861475.1 Bacillota bacterium
TCATCGGCTGCGGAAATATGGCCTACGCATTGCTTCGGGGAATTTGCCGCAATGAAGAACTGGCCCCGGAGAGAATCTTCGTCAATGATCTAAGTGAAAGCCGTCTGCACTTGTTTGAAAATGAATTCAAAGCGATCAGCGCGGACAAAGCAGATTTGATATCCGCTGCGGATATGGTCATTCTGGGGGTAAAACCAAATCAGATCCGCGAGGTCCTGGAAAATACCAAGGACAGCTGGCAGGAAGAGAAAATATTGCTTTCCATTGCCGCCGGGATTCGCACTGGATTTTTGGAATCATTGTTATCACCAAATGTGGTACGGGTCATCAGGGCCATGCCCAACACCCCCTGTCTGGCGGGTGAAGGAATGACAGGTCTGTGTGGGGGCCGTACAGCGACGACAGCTGATATGGAAAAGGTCAGATCTTTGTTTGCCGCCAGCGGTCGGGCGATCACCGTTAAAGAGCAGGATATGGATGCGGTGGTGGCAGTTTCCGGCAGCGGACCGGCCTACGTATTCCTTATTATAGAAGCCATGATCGAGGCAGCGGTAAGTGTCGGCCTCAATAGTGCCACAGCCAGGGAACTGGTCTTGCAGACGGTGAAAGGGAGCGTTGCGATGTTGGAAGAAACCGGGCAACACCCGGCGATCCTCAAGCAGCAGGTAACTTCTCCCGGAGGGACGACCATAGCAGCCTTGCGCCAATTGGAAGAAGGCGGCCTTCGAAGGGCATTTTTTGATGCCATTGAAGCGGCCCGCAACCGATCCATTGAACTTGGTTAATAAAGCATAGGAGGAAATCATCTTTGAGTTTGTATAGTATTGTCAATGTCATGTTTGAAGTGTACACTTTTCTGATCATTGCCGAGGTGCTTATGTCATGGGTACCGCATGATCGTTATCATCCGGTTTTCCGTTTCATCGAGGAAGTTACCGAACCTGTGTTAAGGCCTTTTCGCAGACTGATCCCGGTGGTGGGCGGAATTGATTTTTCTCCCATTGTTGCGTTGATGGCGGTCGAATTGGTGCGCCGGGTCATACTTTCTTTATTGATCGGGATATTCTAAGAAATTGACAACCTCTTTTTAAGGAGATTTATAGATGTCACGGTATGATTTAGAGTTGCTGGCGCCGGTCGGTTCCATGGACGTTTTGCGAACGGTGGCGGAAGCCGGAGCTGATGCTGTCTATCTGGGGGGCAAACGTTTCAATATGCGGATGCTGCGCCCGGAATTTAATTTTTCTGATGAAGAACTGGCTGAAGCTGTAAATTATCTGCATCATGAGCAGAAAAAAATATATGTGACCGTCAATAATTTATACTATCAATCGGAAATGCACGAACTGCAGGATTACCTGTGCCGGCTGGCAGATTTGCAGGTGGATGCCTTTATCGTCCAGGATCTTGGCGTAGCACAGATCTGCCGGGAGAAAGGACTGAATATTCCGCTCCATGCCAGTGTGCAAATGGGTATAAATAATGTGGAGTCCGCACGTTTACTGGAAAAGAACGGTTTCAGCCGCGTCATCCTTACCCGGCATTTAAGTTTGCAGGAAATCGAAACCATCTACCAGGGAAGCAAGATCGGCATTGAGCATTTTGTCCATGGCGAAATGTGTATTTCCCATTGCGGTCAGTGCCTGCTGAGCAGCTTTATGTATCAGGAAAGCTCCAACCGGGGCCGCTGCCGCAAACCCTGCCGCTGGAGGTACCGCATGTCCGGTCTGGAGCAGATCAGTACGGATGATCCGCAATATTATCTTGCTCAGAAGGATCTCTGCCTGTATCCTTATTTGCAGCAGATGATAAACGCCGGAGTCAGTTCATTTAAAATTGAAGGCCGGATGCGCAGCAAGGAACAGCTTGCCCAGATCATTGCCAGTTACCGGCGGGCATTGGACAGACTGCGTGCTGACATTGAAAACGATCAGCCTGATGTGCAGGATATGCAAGCCCTGGAGGAAAATCGCATCCGTGATTTTTGCAGCGGCAGCCTTTTCAAGGTTACCGATAAAGAAGATATCGGCTTGGATGGGAAAAGAGAACCTGCCTGGAATACTACAGCCCAACAACTGACTCCATTGGGTGAAAATGATTTTTATAAGCCGGCGGAGGAAAAATCACCGGCTCCGGTTCAGACCGAGCTGACCGTTACGGTTGCCGATCAGGATGGACTTCAGAAGATGATGATGCAGGAAGTTGACAATATCATCGTCAGTCTGGACAGCATGCGTCAGCATCAGGGGAAACTAGCGCTGGAAAAACTCAAACCCATACTTGACGCCCACCGGGAAGGTCAATCCAAAATATTTATAGAAACTCCGCGTATTGTAACGCAAAAAGATATAGAATCAGTTTATCAATTGAAAGAATGGGCCGAGTCAAACCGTTTGGATGGCTTTGTCGTAAACGATTTGGGCAGTCTGAATATACTGAAGTCTGATCGGTGGAGATTATGGACAGGCAGCGGGCTGAACGTAGCCAACGGCAAATCAGCATTATTCCTGCGAAACCAGGGAGCAGAACGCATCACCGCTTCGCTGGAATTAAGCGCAGAAGAAATGAAGGCCCTGTTGGCCGGACAGGTACCTGCCGAGATCATCGTACAGGGGCCGATGCCGGCCATGATCACGGATCTGTGTCTGATTCAGACAGCGCTCGGTGCTTGCCCCGAGGATTGTTCGCAGGAATGTGTGCAGGCTCAGCCGGCCTTGCTGGATGAACATGGACAGGCCTATAAAATATTGACCGATTATCAGTGCCGCAATTATATCTATTATCCGCTGGAACGATGTTTGTATCTTTACCTGCAATGGCTGACCGCTTGGGGGGTAAAATCGGTACGTATTGACGGACAGCATTACCCGCCCAAACTTTTGACCCGCGTTGTATATATATATAAACAGGCAGTGCAGGAAAGAAGGGCGGGATTTGGTATAAATAAAGAAGGTTTCGAGCGTCTCTTGAAACTGTTTCCCAATGGCATGACTGCCACACCTTTTGAGAAATAATATTAGTGTAGAATAAGACCATACACCAAGAGGGCAAAAGCATAAACCTATTAAAAGTATTTCAGATATAGAATCAAAAGAGAGGAGACAGGCAAATGATTACCGGCATGGAGATACGCAATCAGCAGTTTGGTAAAAAGTTTCGCGGTTACGATCCCGAAGAAGTTAAAAAATTCATATACAATCTGGCTCAGGATTATGAAAATCTCTACAGTGAAAACGTTGTGCTTCGGGAAAACATCCAGAAAGTCAAATATGAGTTGGATCACTACCGCAAGCTGGAGGAAACAATGAACAACAGCCTCATCCTGGCCCAGCAAACGGCAGAAATGATCAAAGCCAATGCGCAGAAGGAAAGCGAAATGATCCTGGAGGAATCCCGGAAAAGAATTGCCGAGACGTTCCATGTCTATCAGGAAGTCCTGCAGCGGCTCAACATGATGACCGCCGAGATCAAAGCCCAGCTCAGCGGAGAAATGGAGATGCTGGAAAAAAGCCAGCGCAAGACCGAAGAACTGAGTGAATTCTTCTTCAGCAAAGACACCAAAGTTTTACTGGAAAAACTAGCCAGCATCAAGCCGGAGGAAAAGTAATGACCCTCAGGATCACCACCAATGCGTCAGGGGTGTGTCTGGAGGTTCAGGTCCAGCCCCGTTCCTCCCGCAATCAGATCGTGGGGGAACAGGACGGGCGATTAAAAATAAAACTGACCGCACCGCCGGTAGAAGGAGAAGCCAACCAGGCCCTGATCAATTACCTGGCCCAACTGCTGCAGGTCCCTAAAAAGAACGTCAAACTGCTGAAAGGCGAATCTGCAAGACATAAATTGATCGAAATCATTGGAGTAACCGAGCAGGAACTCATAGCAAAGTTGAATATTTAAAAGCGGATGCAAAAAAGCGGTCCGCTTTTTATTTTCTGAGGGAAAAATGATTTATCACAATGGAATACGTTGGAAAAAACGGTTTGACTTTTAATTGAATTCGATATAATGGGAAAAAATGTATGGGGTTTTCAGAGGGTAATCCTTCGTCATATAGCATGGAGTTAAAGGACTTAACAGCTTGGGGCATTGGAATCATGAAATCGAAAATATTTGTTTTCTAGTGAGGAACAATTATATGAATGATATTCAAATATCAGGATTGGTTACGTTGTTGATCGGATTAGTAGTATTATTATTTTGCAGACGAATAGTGAAATTTATGAAGTCTTTTTTTAGTATTTTTAATATCAAAATGCCAGATTGGATATGGATTACCGGTTTAGTTATAGGTGCAATCGCATTTATTTGTACGGGTTTCGAATGGATATTTAGATAAAGACCAACAAGGGATGTTATTTCTAGACGGTAAGGGTGTCAACAACCCCGTCCCCTTGACACTCATAACTTCACTCATTCATCGCTTCTTCAACGATTTGACGATAGGAATTGATGAAAATGATGGAGTCCAGCCCTACTGCCACACTGTCAAATCCCTCTTCATAATATTTCTTTGCCGCGTCAGCACTGCTGGCGAAAATTATGCACATTTTTCCTGCTGATTTGCATGCCCTGAGAATCCTTTGAAACGCGTTTTTGATTTCCGGATCGTCAAATTTGGCAGGCTTTCCGAGAGCGATCGAAAGGTCAAAAGGGCCGATCAGTATTCCATCTACCCCTTGCAATGAGGTGATCCTTTCAATATTATCGAGACACCCTGTCGTCTCACATTGAAGGATCAAAAGAGTTTCTTTATTGCAGATCTGCATATATTCTTCAATACTGCCGAAAGCATGCTCGGCAAAACCCCATCCGCCATCTCTGCTGGGGCAGAAACCGCGCGACCCCAGCGGTGCGAATTTGGCATATTGTACTAATTGTTGAGCCTGTTCCAGGGTATCTACACATGGTATGATTACGGCCTGTGCACCGGCATCCAACATCTTAAGAACGGGGCTTCTGGAGATTTCATCAACCCGTACAAAAGCTGCCATTCCGGCACTATTTGCTGCAGCTATATACTGACTGGCTCCCTCGGCCGTAACTGGGCTGTGTTCCAAATCAATTACTACATAATCCAATCCAGTATATTTCATGCATTCAATGGCAGTAGCACTTTGCAGGTGAGAAAATGTCCCGATTGTTTTTTTGCCTTCTTTGAACTTTTGCAACACAATATTCTTCACAACCGTAGGCTCCTTGTTTTTTCTGTATCATATCAGAAAACACGGCAGGCAGGTAGCTTAGTAAGCGAAATATATTTGCATGCTGGTTATCAATTATATCTCGCAACCAGAACCATTGCACGGAACCATTAAACTGAGTTACAGGCACATTACAGGATAACGGAGGGATTTTAACCGTGAATATGCCATGTATCAATGGGCATATTTATACCGAGGGCAAATGTTTTTGGAAGCTTCCGCTAATAAGTAATGCCCTTAAAAGGAGATGACAGGTTGAAGAAAAAACTAGTGGTCTTGGCGCTTAGCCTGACGCTGGTAGTGGTTTTTAGCCACGCAGCACTGGCTGCCGGCGCAGGAAACAAGTGCGTCCGTCCCAATCGAGATTCCAGCCAAAATCAAAATCAAACACCGTTAGCTGAGAAACTAAAATTGAGCGACCGTCAAGTTCAACAGTTAAAAGAAATCAACCTGAGCACCTACCAATCAACCAAAGCCCTTAAGATCAAACTGATGGATGCCAAGTTCGAATTGAGACAGCTTAGGATTGCAGGTACGGATAAATCTGCCATGGATGAAAAAGTAAAGCCCCGCAGCCTGAATAAATTTGGCCGTTATCAATCAGAAGAGACAGGCTGCAGCCTGTCTCTTCTTTCAATTTCCGGGACGTCAGACCGTATGTCGTTGTTTCGGTTAGGGGATCAATTGAGGCAAGGGCTCCAGGATGTTTCGTTTCCCGCTTCATCAAGAACGGTTAGATAGTTTTTTTCACCAACTGTATCTAAATGCAGAGTAAAGATCTCTTTTGTGTAATCTTCTTTTACGACTTGAATTTTTACTGTATTTAAATTCACATCAATACTTTCAATGCTGTATTCCCATATAGTATCCCACTCTGATGCATACCACCCGCACTTAAATTCCGTATCAGTCAGCTCTATAACCGGGATTCCATATTGATCATATTCATCAGTCATGGTATCTACCTGAACCCACATGCCTTTGATGACTTGGATAAGATTATCTGCCTGATATGTAAGCTGCTTAGTATTAATAATTACTGAATTGGTTGCGCTTGACCAAGTCACAGTACACTCCAGGCTTTCAGCAATAAACCTAAGCGGTACCATTGTTCTTCCATCTATAATTATAGCCGGTGTATTCAGGTAAATGATTTGACCATTCTTTTTAGCAGTTGCGTTGTTGATAGACAATTCTATTCTGATATTATCTTTTGTGCCAATGACAGTCTTGTTTTTTTCATCCCATTGTACGTTCAATCCTAATTCTTCAAAGATTGTCCTTAATGGAACCATAGTTCTGTCGTTAATGATAATTGGTGCCACATCAGAATCCAAGCTTATACCATCGACTCGAACTTGCACATCTTCATCTGCATAGGCATATCCAGAGAATGATACCACCATAACGAACATCAATAGAATAGTCTTGAGTATATTCAAAACCATGCACCCCCATATTTTAACTAACCTATTTGTATTCATTCGTAATAATTTTATGACGTCAGGCGGTTAACTTATTTTTGTTGGTTATAGGGTGCTACAGGGCCAGGGTTGTTGACAACACAATATGAAGCATCAATGGGGGGGATAAATGAGCAATATTAATCAAACATTCTGCTGAGATTTTCTTTATAATACTTCTGAAAGGAGGCAGCATGTTTTGAAACATATCAGCAAAGTAGCAACGGCCGTTGATTATATTGAGGCAAATCTAACGAAAAAACTTGATCTTGATATGATTGCCGAAGCCGTTCATTACTCCAAATACCATCTGCACCGTATGTTTACAAAAACAGTGAGGATGACCATACATGACTACCTCCAAAGGCGGCAGCTTACCGAAGCGGCCAAACTGCTGGTTTTTTCGAATAAGTCGATCATGGAGATCGCTTTATTGTCCGGATACGAAAGTCAGCAAGCGTTTACCAACATTTTCACAGCCATGTATAAGCAATCTCCCCACAAGTACAGGGAAAATGAAAAGTTCTATCCTTTACAGCTGAGATTTGAGTTAGAAGGGGGCTTTGACATGCTCGACCGCCAGGAGGAGGTGCAATGGGATATTGCTTTTGCCACGGAAGGGGACATCGCCTGCTGGATGAACCTGGTAAGGCTGGTCATCGACGGCTTTCCCAACTTGCAAGAGGATGAGTATATTGAGGTGTTAAAGCAGCGTATCGACACTCAACAGGCATTAATACTAAAAGACAGTGAAATTGCCATCGGTATCTTGCTTTTCTCTGGCAAGACGGGAAGTATTGACTTTATGGGAACACATCCGCTTTATCGAAGGAAAGGCATTCCCCAGGCCTTTCTTGATAAAGTGATGGGTGAGTTGCTAAAAGACAAGGAAATAAGTATCACTACCTACCGTGAAGGAGACAAGGCGGACACCGGGCAACGCAGAGAAATCATGGAATTAGGATTTGCAGAGGCAGAATTATTGGTTGAGTTCGGTTATCCAACCCAACGATTTATTTTGCCAAGGGAGGATTTAAATGACCAAGGATCAGCATAACGGCGGGCAAAACAACAAATTGTCTGCCGTTTTAAATAAAGACCAGGTATCGGATAGCACGGTTTCCTTCCCAGATGAAACGGCTCATCTAGCACAAATCAGCGAAAAGCTGGAAGATGCTTGGAGGAGAGCGGAGGACAGGATTGAACGATTAGACAAAGCATACATGGATGTCAAACAGTACATGGTACAAAACCGGGGAGATATCGATCCTCATGAAATGTTCCAGAATGAACTGACCTTAAAAAGGATTGACAATACCGGCGCCTTTGCCGTAAACATATGTGAGAAAATTGCCAAATTAAAAGATTCACCTTATTTCGCCCGCATAGATTTTGGTATAGCAGATAGCCGAAAAATCTCAAAATACTATATCGGCCGGTTTGGATTCAGTTATAAACATGAGTTACTCATTTTCGACTGGCGTGCTCCTGTTGCCAGTATGTTCTATGATTGTGAGATTGGACCGGCAGGATATGACGCACCGTCAGGCCGGATTGCCGGAGACCTGACCCGAAAACGGCAATTCAAAATCCAAAATGGAAAACTGGAATACGTATTGGAAAGCTCGGTCAATATCCAGGACGATGTGCTGCAGCGTGAACTAAGCCGCACCTCGGATAAAAAAATGCAATCCATCATCGCGACCATTCAAAAAGAACAGAATCAAATCATCCGCAATGAAAAAGCCGAAACAATGATTATTCAAGGAGTGGCCGGTTCCGGCAAAACGTCCGTCGCCTTACATAGAATCGCCTATTTGCTATACCGGTTCAAGGACAGACTGTCTGCCCAAAATGTCACTATCCTGTCCCCTAATAAGGTCTTTGGTGATTACATCTCCAATGTATTGCCGGAACTTGGCGAAGAACCGATCTACGGGTTGAGCCTCGCGGAGATAGCTGAAGTACAGCTGGAAGGGATAGTAGGTTTTGAGGCAGGCAAAGACCCACTGGAAACCGATGACCCGCAATGGGAGGAAAGGGTGCGCTTTAAGTCAACGCTTGAATTTGTGAAACTGATGGACAAGTATTTACAGCAGATGCCTGCCAGGGTTTTTGTGCCGGCAGACTACACCTTTGGCCGGTTTACAGCCGAAGCTGAATGGATACAAAAACGGTATGACGCTTACGGAAATGATCCGGTCAAACAACGAATCAAGAAGATTGCCAGTGATATTCTTGAGCGCTTTACCACCGACAATATTCAGCAAGACGATCTGCCCAAGGTCAGAGTAATTATAAAAAGCCTGAATGGAATGCTTCGCTGCAAAAATACTCTCGCATTATATAAAGATTTTTTCAGGCAGATGAATATCGCCCGAATGTTGGTAATGCCAGCGGTGAAAACCTTGGAATGGTGCGATGTATACCCGTTCTTATACCTCCACGCAGCCTTTGAGGGGCTGCAGGAAAGCCGGGGTATACGTCATTTGGTTATTGATGAAATGCAGGATTATACGCAGATTCAATATGCGGTAATGAATATCCTGTTTAAATGTCAAAAGACGATCGTGGGGGATTTTGGACAGTGTATTAATCCCAACAACCTGCATACCCTGGAGGACATACAACAGCTTTATACTGATGCGGAACTGATCAAAATGAATAAAAGCTATCGCTCTACTTTTGAAATTATTAACTTCGTCGGGCGGATACAGAATATCGCTGCGTTGGAGGTGATAGAGCGGCACGGGGAAGAACCTGAATTAATACAATGTTGCGATGAACAGGACGAAATCGCAAGGATTAAGGAAAAGATAAAAGTGTTTCTTGACAGTGAAAATGTAACGATGGGGATCATCTTGAAAACAAACCAGTCAGCCAGAGCATGGTATGATGCTTTATCAAAGGATTACAAAATTCATTTGATCTCACCTGAAACCACTGGTTTTGCCAACGGTGTATCTATTACCTCCGTTCAAATGTCTAAAGGATTGGAATTTGATGAGGTCATTCTCCCCACAGCCAACAACAATACCTACAAGACCGATTACGACCGCAGTCTGCTCTATATTGCCTGCACCCGTGCCATGCACCGGCTCACCTTAACGTATACCGGAAAACTGACAGCGCTGATCACCGGAGAAGGGTAATGAAAACGGGAAAACTAGACCCGGTATTTATACCAGAGAAAAGAAAGCATCTGTATTATTATGGTACCAGCTCCCAGCAGAGGAAGGATGACCTCAAATGCAAGAGAAGGTGCCAAACGGTGAACGTTGGATATAATCGCCAGAACCCAGATGGAAAGGAAGAGAAGCCAGAATGAATTCCGTTGGGCTTTGCCTGATATTATGGATAAACGTTCATCGACCAGGGTGTTTTTGAAGGTAATGCCGTCCAGACGGTAAACCACCAGCAGGTAAACGAGCAGGAGGCTTACCACTCCCGCTAAAAGAAGCACCATTTCGCCGGCCTGGGCGGTATAGACGCCATATACTGCCATGAAATCAAAAACAAGAGTCAATACTCCCCATCCGATCAACAGCCATCTGGGATCCATTCTATTCACACGTCTTCCTGCCTTTCTTCCTCCAACCAGAATATATCCTCTACCGGCATTTCAAAAAATCGGGCTATTTTCAATGCCAGGGCGATTGAAGGTTCATATTTTCGGTTTTCAAGAGCCAGGATAGTGTGACGGGTCACTCCCAGCGCCACTCCCAGTTCCTCCTGGGTTAGATCTCTGGTTCGTCTTATTAATCGGAGCTTGTTGTTTACCTTGGAATCCATATCTCACCATCCAAAAAAAATTGCTTACCGTTTACCGGTAAGTATCGGATTAGTTTATCAATTATTATAGCTGACTTTAAAACAAACAGGGGAAGTAAAAATATCACTCCCATTAAGAAACAAAGAGGCAACACCGGGTCAGTACCAGTATTTTCAATAACATCATCAATTGGTAGAGACAAATATTTTTAACATATATTATACCCTTGACTCGATTGCTCAACAGTCCTGGGGAGACTTACTATTTCGGATAAATAGTAAGCAATTGTAACCGATATGGTGTCAATCAAAAACATAAAGATCGTATTTATCATTTGCCCTTTAAGTACCAGCGGAATAAATATAAAAAATCCCCCCCAGGTTAAACCGAATAATATAAAGCCAAATTTGATTGAGCTAAGAAGGGATGAAGATGACGGGGTAGTTTTTCTTAACAGCAGATAAGTCAAACCCAGGCAGAGACCCGTTACAATTGTCCAAACCAGTGTATAAACAGGATCAGTCCGAAAACCGGTATCAATGATATTGGTATAGTAAGAAACTATTCGAATCAAGGAAAAAACAAGAACGAAAACAACAATTCCGATGAATGATTGATACCTATAAAAAGTATTATAAGTATTTATTGAATCCGCTTCCTTTGAGGATCGCCCTAGCAGCCATCCCATTAAAACCACTGGGATAGCGTCACATAATCCTCCAACGAATTCATTGATAAAAGGGTTACCTGATTTAGGTACGCCCATGATATAACCGAGCAGCCATAACAAACCGATGGAGATGCCGTATTTCAATCCTCGGACACTTTTATTCCCGGGAATTCTGTCTTCTATGAGATAAAAGACGAAAGCTACACAACTGTAACCAATGATCGCCCATAACAAAGCTGTTAAGGGAAGTCCTATTAACAACACCAGTTTGCTTAATGTGTTTGCAGACGTATCACTTGCCAATACCGGTGGGGTAAGCAAATGAAGGGTCAAACAGAGTGCCGTACTGAGAACTATAGTTCCTATGTATTTGAATTTTATGTTCACAAAAGGTTACTCCTCTCAAGTTCATTTAATTATTTTTGATTATGTCTTGAGAAAATTGTAACGCCAACTAAACAAAATGTAAAGTAGACATAACAAGAAATATTACACCAGACGTTTGAGACAAAAGAAAAAGTCTTTTAAATGAGTTATGCTGAGCGAGCCCCGTTGGAAAGACCGGTGGGCCTTTTTAATTGAATTCGGTATAATGGAAAAATGTTTGAGGTTTTCAGCGTAGTCAGACAAACGAGACAATGGTGTAAAAATGGAGAAAAACATGGCAAATAAATTGAGATTACGAGAAATG
This sequence comes from Bacillota bacterium, assembly GCA_017861475.1. GTDB lineage: Bacteria > Bacillota > Syntrophomonadia > Syntrophomonadales > Syntrophomonadaceae > Syntrophomonas_B. The sequence goes on from JAGFXV010000091.1 coordinate 11,798, forward strand.
GAAGATATCGATATCATACTTTTTAAAAAATGGTTATACGAAGACCATATTACAAGATGGTATCCGGATCCTTTGGCATGGATTCATGAAATAGAGAACAGACATGACGAGTTTTTCTGGATACATCATTTCATTGTAACGCTGGATCAAAAAGATATTGGCTTTTGCCAATTCTATGAATATAAGCATGGCGGAGAAAGCTGGCATGGTGATGTTCAAATGGAGGGTACATACAGCATCGATTATTTAATCGGTGATAAAAACTCTGCTGACCAAAACAATATTCAATTTGCCCAATGGAGAAAAGATTATAGTACAGCCTGATCCTGACAATGAAGCTTCCTGTAATGCATTATTATCTGCAGGATACAAATACGATCATCAAAATAAGTTATATTATATTGAAAGAAATAGCGATGGATTTGAAAATCAGTCTTAAATTTCAAAAATCGAAAATATTTTTTGTAAACTCAAATGGAATTCTTGAAAAAAATCAGTTTGACGAAAACGGAGTGTGTAAAATAAATTGTGCTTAAGTCCTTTCCAAGAATAGAATTAGATAGATGGAAAGGCAGGCATACATATGGAAAAGAAAAAGCTAGTATCAAA
>JAGFXV010000092.1 GCA_017861475.1 Bacillota bacterium
GACCTCGATTTCCCTGACGACCACATCAAAACTTTCCCCCTCCCCCAACTCCTGTTTGAATATATCCAGATTGTCATCATAATTGCGGCTCAAATTTAGATGCTTCTGACGTTTGAACAAATTTCTTTACAACTCCTAAAAAAATAATACACTCGGCCCTTTGCGTTCCTGTACTATTGTTGGCAAAGCACTTTTCTTCTATTCTCTGTGGCACTTTAAACAGTAAAAAGCCATGTTTCGGCATGCGAAAAATGGCTTTTTGTCCAGGTGTCCCCATTGTTTTTAAACTTCAATTCTGAAATCGATTTATGCTATTACCCTGCAACATTTTTTCTAATTGTTAATTATTAATGATGGTGATGGTGGTCACCATGGTGATTGCAGCTTACATCCCGGTCAACCAGTTCACCGTTTACGTATGCAGCCAGCACATCTTCATATCGTCCGGAAGCCCCTTTAATAACCTGTAGTCTATTCATGGTCAGCGCCTGTAAAGCAGGCTGCCCGATCCCTCCGACTATCACCAGTGATACCCCTTCGCTGACAAACAAATTGGACAGACCGCCGTGATTGTGCTGCAGGGCTTCGCTGTTAATCTCCTTGCGATCGGTTATTTTTCCATCTTCAATTGTGGCAATCATAAACTCTTTGCTCTGGCCGAAATGCTGGTTTAACATCTCTCCGTTTTTTGGCATGCCAATTTTCATTCTTCAATTCCTCCATTAGTTTATTATTCTACATTGTTTGTCAGGTCATATCCCTTCCAGATCAAAAGGAGGGGTATAATCCTCCCGGGCGCTGCTGCGCTCCTGCATGAAACCATTGTCAAGTCCAAGGCGGACGGCCTCCTGTACTACAGATTCATATTCATAGGTGGTAATCCGGCGATTGATTTCCTTGTGTTCCTTACTATTATATGTAGGTGTATACTGACTCATCAAGCTCAACATGAATTTGTCCCGCGGCAGATTGTCACTGATCCACTGTAAGACAGCAAAGCTGTCTTTTCTGGCTCCTGGCAACACCAGATGCCTGATGATAACGCCCTTTAGCATAATGCCTTTTTCATCAAAAACGGGCTTGCCGGTCTGATCAATCATTTCTTTTATGGCCGCTGCAGCGACTTCAAAATAGTCCTTGGCATGGGAGTATTTCCGGGCCAGATCGTTATTGGCATATTTAAAATCCGGCAGATATATACTCACATAGCCCTTTAATGCCCGGATGACTTCGATTCTTTCATAACCACTGCTGTTGTATAAAACCGGAATGTGCAACTCTCCCCTGATTAGATCAAGTGCCGGCAGCACCTGGTCCAGATACTGGGAAGCAGTGACCAGATTAATATTATGGGCACCTTTATGCTGTAATTCCAGGCAAATTTCTGCCAATCTCGGGACAGAGATTTCTTGCCCGATGCCCTCGCTGCTGATGCGGTAATTCTGACAGTAACAACACCGTAAAGTACAGCCGCTGAAAAAGATGGTACCGCTGCCCCGGGTGCCGCTGATACAGGGTTCTTCCCAGAAATGCAAGGCCGCCCGGGCCACTTTCATCCGGCGGCTGCTCTGGCAAAAGCCGCTTTGCAAAGTGCGATCAACTCCGCACATGCGGGGGCAGAGATTGCAGGGGCTGCTGATAAGTTTCTCCATGAATCAATTATCCTATCTTTATTATGTATCAAATTTAGATGCTATGATTGATAGTATAACCAACCTCCAAGCTGGCCCATTACAGAACTAACAGCCGTATTTGGCAGCAAACTCGTCAATAATGTCAAGCAGGTCCTGATATAGCAAGGCCCGAACGCCTTTGACGATATGTTCCGGAATAAATTTATAGTAAGCCTGGGCGATGCCTCCGGCCATGCAGGCAATAGTGTCGCTGTCACCGCCCAGGGATATAGCCTTCCTGATGGCATCCTCATAATCGCGCGATTTGAGAAAAGCGATAATAGCCTGAGGCACCGAGCCCTGACAGGTTGCATCAAATTTATCAATCTTCCTGAGATCGGCCAGGTTATGCGACAGATCATAACCGAAAAGCGCCTCGATCTGCTGCTTGATATAGGATTTTTTGTAACCGTGGCGAGCCCAGAAGATTGCCGACGCCACAGCCTGGGCACCCTTGATCCCTTCCGGGTGATTGTGGGTAACGGCGGCGCTTTTGGCCGCTTCCTCCATGACCTCTTCAAACGTATCAAAAGCAAATCCGACCGGACTCACCCGCATAGCCGAACCATTGCCATAACTGTTGTAGGGTTCGATTGAATCCGAACGCAGCCATTTATAAAACATTCCGCCATAGCCCGCATCAGGATAATTCAGGCCATATTCCTTGATCGTTTTCGCATAGTCCTTGCCATGCAGGATGCAATCTGCCACAGCTACTGTCAGCACCGTGTCATCGGTAAATTGCGACCACAGGCTGAACAATTTGAAATCAGTGCGTTTGGTATTGTTGAATTCAAAGACCGAACCGATCACATCACCGGCAATCGCTCCAAACATTTTCATCCCTCCTGTGAGCCAGGGTCTCTATATTCATTATCCCGGTTCCAGCTATATTCAATCCGGACGGCAATTTGCTCTGCAGTCTCTGTTCCGATTATATCGTTGACAAAGCCCAGCGTCATATCCATCCCGGCTGATACCCCTGAGGAAGTGTAAAATTTCCCGTCTCTAATCCATCTGGCTTCTCTCATCCATTGTACTTCATTATCCTGCCCGGCAACCCAGTCAAACAATCTCTTGTTTGAAGTGGCATATTTATTCTTTAAAAGTCCCGTTTTCGCTAATAATGCCGAACCGGTACATACGGTTAAAACAAACACAGCTTGTTGAGAAAGTTTCCTTACCCATTGAATTAATTCCTGGTTTTGCAATTCGTTGACAATGCCTGCACCGCCAGGAATAAAAAGAATTCCCGTTTCATCCATATCTGCCACAGGCAGAGTTTCGACTCTGACATTGTCATGGTTTTGAATGATTCCACCATGCAGGGAATAAAACGCTATCTTCATATCTTGTTCCAGTTTTCCTATTATTTCAACCGGACCAAAAACATCCAATGTCTCAAAGTCATGAAAAAGAATTACATTAAAATTCATTTGACTTGACTTTCCTCCTTAAATTCACCCTTTGATCTGTTCCAGCTTGGTCTTGCGCGGATAAAAGCCATATTTTTCATAGAAGCCAAAAGCCTGTTCATTTCCGGCCGCAACACTTACAACGATTTTTCCTGCTCCCATTTCATCCATCCATTGCAAACTTTTGAGCATCAATTCTTCACCTATGCCCAGACCACGGTAGTCCGGCAAAACAAATATAGATTCAATTTCCCCGACCATTTCACTGTCCACACTGCTGATGCAGTAGCCGGCACGCAGTTGAACCGCCTCGTCAAAGCAAATGACAACCCGCATACTGGCATTCTGCGCTTTTTTTAACAAAGCAGCCTTGCGAACGCCAAAGCTGAACTTACCGTAAAAGTCTTTAAAATACAGCGAATTTTTTCCGTGGTGTTCATTCAATGCTTCCCAAAGCTCCCTGATATCATCCAGCAGTTTTTCATCACCCTGTTTATAGTAAATGCTGTTATCACGCACGATTCACATCACACTCCATCTAAAATTTTCTGGTACTTGCCCTGTCAGAATGCAAATCTGCAAAGTTTAATGACTTCAATAATCTTATTTCTCTTAAAGAAAACAAATTCCCCCTAAAAACAAAATGAAGTGCAATTTTTTTATGACATAAGCAAGCAATTGTAACAAAATTCTTTCAATTTGAAGGAATCGTTTGGATTATGTCAAATATACATAATCAAACCAAAAATATATTATATTGTTTTAATTGTTTCGCGCCAATATGATAACTCAACCATATTTTTCTTCGCTGCTACTCATTACGCTCAACCAGTGGTGCGGTCAAATCAACCATTTAGACGTTAGAGGGAGGGGCTTATGAATAATAACAGAGCGAAACTAATCAGTTCCCCCACCAGCATGGCCAGCCTGACAACCAGAATAAACGGCACCCTGACCATGGTAATCAAAACGGCCAATGGTTTTCCCTTCACGGTCTGTGTATCGCCCGATATGGTATCCCGAATCACCACCAGACAGGCAGCTGAGCTTTTAACGCGTGAAATAACACTCTTTAGCCGTACAGTAATTGGCAGAATTGCCCGTTCCGGTTATGACCCTGGTCCTGAAGAAGGATTCTGGCCCCAAATCAAAGATGATTATCTTCATAAACACCTGAACGCGACGAAGGAACAATTTTGGAGATTGATAGATAACTATGGCAAATGGGAATCATTTGCCGATTTTCTGCAGACCGATATCGGTTATGACGTTGATACCCATGAAGTTTCCGATCAGATAACGCTAGACTACTACTGCCTGTCAGGCAGGATCAGCAGTTCAAAAACTATTCATCCTTATACAAAATTTAAAAAGCAGTCACTCGGAGTTTTTGTTGAGCCTGCCAATAAGACCATCCCCATTTTCACCAGCAGTCTGATGGCGGATATCTCTGCACAGAACTACCGGGAAAAATACGGAGTCAATTTACTTCCCCATTCCATTCTTTGTCTGGGCTGTTTCCTGTATGGCTTCGTGAAGGAAAACAGGGGCGATGTGGTGGAAAGCGGCCTGTTAAACGATCAATGGAGGGTGAACTTATTCAACGACGATCAAGATCATCAGCAAAATAAATTACATCATTTTACGATCCAGGACTGCTCTGAAAAGCAGTATACATTAACAGGATGTCATGAAGTGCACAGCCCGGTGTGGGTTTAACGTATAGCTTCAACTTCTCTTTATTATTGGCATAACAAGGGAAAGCAGAACAAGCGGGAATCTGTAACTCCCGCTTGTTCTGCTTTTTCCTTACTGGATACATCGTCCATTACTGAGCCTTCCGGGCATGATGAAACAGCCTGCGGGTAGTTAAAGTCATCCTTTTACGTCTTATGGCTGATTTTGTAATATTGTCAACATAATCATCCAACTGCGTCAGTAAATCTCTGCGCAGGAACAAGTCAACTCCATCATTTTCCTCCAGCGCAGCTGCCAGCTCTGATAGAGACGCATTGCCGGCACGCATCCCCGGTTCCCCAACCGTAGTATCAACACAATGAATCCCTGCTTTGATCGCAACCAGCGTATTGGCTGTAGCCATTCCGGAGTTATTGTGACCATGATATTCCAAATCTATGGACAATGATTCTTTCAGACTGCTGAGTCTTTGAAAAGTAGCCCCCGAATCCAGCACGCCCAATGTATCACAGAAGCGAAAACGTTCTGCCCCCATTTCCTGGGCCAACAAAGCTGTGTCCATCAAAAAACTGGAATCAGCCCGCGAAGCATCCTCCGCTCCTACGGTAACCCGGCACCCGTGATCATCAGCATAACGCAAAGCCCTTTTAAGATAATCCATCACCTTGTTGTAATCATAATTATCCTGCATGAAATTCTCAGACAGCGGAGCCACAATATGAAGGTCTTTTATCCCGCACTGGAGCGAAGCACGCAGATCACCCAGCAACAACCGGTTCCAGGTGCTAACCCGGCAGGTCAGGCCCAGTCTGGCAATCTCGGCAATCGCCACCTGTTCTGCTTCACCTAAAGCCGGGAACCCGGCTTCAATCTGGTAAACGCCCATTTTATTTAACATTCGGGCGATATTGATCTTCTCCAAAATTGAGAAAGCAACCCCCTGGGCCTGTTCTCCATCTCGTAAAGTTGTATCAACGATTTTAATCATATTCATTCACCTCTTTATTTAAATAAAAAAAATCCTCGCTGGTTGGCGAGGACTGCTTTGCCCATTATTAATTCAGCTGCATTTATAAAATTTCTTCTTATTATTATACTTCCAGCTCATAAATGCAACATGTTTTCCAAAGCATCCTGTATACTTACACTACTGTCCTTCCAAGCGCCAAGAAGTGAGATGTCATATCACATCGTCACTTCGGCTTGGCTTCAGGAAGACAATGCCAAACCTTGACTTATATATAAAAAAAATGATACAAAGCTTCATGTTTAGAAACAAAGAAGCTTGCCATAAGAAGAATCAGATTTGTTGAAGATGGAAAATTTCAAGGCGGGAAATGAATGCTTGACTTGATCAGGCCTTTTTACGGGCAGCTTCTTTTTTATGCCAGTCAAGAAAATAATTGATCATTTGAGAAGAGGCATTAATAATTTGACTTGGACGAATGCCAACTTTGGCTGCTAGCGCTAATGCTTTTTCGTTTTCTCCCACGTTGTAACATATGTGGGCATCACTGTTGATGGCTACCAGGGCTTTGTATTTTTTGGCCATTTCAGCAAACTTAGTGCAGTTTGGAAAACTGTTCGGCCGGGTAATAAAGGAACTGTTATTCAGTTCAATCGCTTTGTGAT
>JAGFXV010000093.1 GCA_017861475.1 Bacillota bacterium
CTGCGCTGACCTTCGGAAACACTGGATTTTCTTATCCGGCTGCACTGGGTGCAAAACTTGGCCGTCCGGATTGCCCGGTTATCAACATTGTTGGTGACGGAGCCTGGGGTATGAGTCTGCATGAGGTAAGCACTGCCGTACAGGAAGACATTCCGGTAATTGCTTGTGTATTCCACAATACAGCCTGGTGTGCTGAAAAGAAAAACCAGATCGATTTTTACAATAACCGCTTTATCGGCGTAGATATCGAAGCACCTAACTTCGGTGAAGTAGCCATGGCAATGGGCGCTTATGGCGCAACGATCGACCGTGCAGAGAATGTCGGGGACGCTCTTACCGAAGCAATAAAATCCGGAAGACCTGCAGTTTTGCAGTTTGAAGTTGACGGAACCCAACTGGCTCCGCCTTTCCGCAAAGACGCTTTGAATCTGCCGGTCAGATATTTGGAAAAATATCAACACCTTGATTACAGAAAATGGTAATCTGTACCAGTAAAAAATAAAATCCAATCTTATACCAGTCACGCAGTGATCCCCTCCCTGCGTGACTGGTAGATTGCTATTATATTGTTTTGAATGTTAAATCTTCGTATATCCTTGCCTGTCTTTACTAAACGAATGTTTTTTGTTTACGGTGTTTTTCGAGAGGAGTGGAAAATGTGACGGAGTATTCATTTGAAAAATCATATGCAATGCTGGAGGTAGCCCGCCAATATATCCCCAATGGTATTTACGGACCGCGAACCCCTACATTTCTGACCTATGGTTCCTATCCCTGCTTTATTGATCGCGGTAAGGGAAGCCATATTTGGGATGTGGATGGCAATGAATATATCGATTATATGTGCTCTTTTGGAACCAACATCCTGGGTATATGTAATGAAGAAATCGATCAGGAAGCGATCAGACAGATGCAAAAAGGAGACTGTTTCACACTGCCCAGCAGCCGCTGGAACGAAATGGCTGAATATATGGTCAATCTGATTGAAGGCCAGGATTGGGTGGTTTTTGGTAAAAACGGATCTGATGTAACATCTTTTGCAACCACCATTGCCAGAGGATATACAGGAAAAAATAAGATCATAATGGCCCACGGAGCTTACCACGGCGCCCACTTCTGGTGCACCCATTCTGAATATGGTATTCCGAAGGAATATCAGGATCATGTACTGTATTTCAACTATAACGATTTGGATGAATTCAAAACTTTGGTCAATGAAAACCGGGGAGATGTTGCCGCCATCATGCTGACTCCTTTCCATCATCCGGCGCTCGGCGACATGGTCATGCCCGCACAAGGATTTTATAAAGAAGTAAGAGAAATTTGTGACCGGGAAGGGATCCTGTTCATTATTGATGATATTCGCTGCGGTTTTCGTTTAAATCCCCACGGTTCACATGTTTACTTTGGAGCTGAACCAGATATGGTATGCTTCGGCAAAGCCATGGCCAATGGTTATCCAATTGCCGCCCTGACCGGCAAGGAAAATCTTAAAGCTACGGCCGGAACAGCATATTTTACCGGCACCCATTTTTTCAGCGCTGTTCCTATGGCTGCTTCTCTGGCATGCATGAAAATCATCGTCAGAGACGGGGTCACTGATTATATCAATGAAATGGGTACGATATTGAAATCCGGAATACAGCAACAGGCAGCAAGTCAGGGCATTAATATCAATTATACAGGTCATCCTGCCATACCGTTTATGCGCTTCGTTGGCGACGATGATTTTTCCGTGAGCCGTTATTTCTGCGGTGAGGCGGCTAAACGCGGAATTTTCTTGCATCCACATCACAATTGGTTCTTATCTGCTGCTCATTCTGCTGATGATATACAAAAGACACTGCAAGTGACCGAAGAATGTTTTGCACTGACCAAAAAGGAATTCAACAAATAGGAGGTCTGGTTTTGCAAATTCATCATTTTGGGGTTAAAGTTAAGAATGTAGACGCCGCTTTGAATTTCTATTATCATGTATTAGGCTTCACTATTCAGGAAACAGTCAGCATGGGAGGACAGAACTATTATTTTGTAGGCGATGGGATCATGTCCCTGGAGATTGAACAATCATATCAGCCAGGGGAGAATTCTTATGACAATGGCTTCAGCCATATTGCGATATCCGTCGATGATCTGGAATCTTACTGCGAAAGATTGAAAGAGCATGCAGTTAAGTTTCAGTTGGAGCCATCACAGTTCAGACCGGATCGTAAAATTGCTTTTATAGAAGATCCAGAGGGCAATGCTATTCAATTAATTGAATTTATAAAGTAATATCTTAACTATGCAGACATTCACTGCTTCAATCTCTAAAACAATTTACAATTTTGGGAGGCGCAATATGTCACTGGGTGAACAGCTGAAAAAATGGCGGGAAGAAAAAGGTATGACAATTGAAGAAGTTGCCGGACAATTAAATATTGCCCTGTCATCATTGATGGAGATGGAGCAGAGCAACGAAATATCTCCTGACGTTGTTTTGAAAATAGTAAAAATATTTGATCGCGAGCCGTCAAAATCAACTGATAAATACTATCAAAAACAAAATCAGACAGTTGAACTGGTTGGATCAAGATTACGTAGATTAAGAGAGGAGCGTGGTTTGAGCTTGAACGAACTGAGCCGCAAATCCGGGGTGTCAGCTGCTCATTTAAGTGAGATTGAACGGTCATTGTCAACTCCATCGTTAAAAACCCTGGAAAAATTGGCTCAAGTGATTAATGTACCGACCAGTCAGCTCTTTCCAACCAACGAAGAGGAAACATTAGGGCAAAAAGTGCGACGCCTGCGTGAAACGATGGGCCTGACCCAGAAAGATCTGGGAGATATGATCGGTATCACGGACAGTATGATCACCCAGATCGAAACTGACCGCACTCAGCCTTCTATAAAAGTATTGAATAATCTGGGGAAATCGTTGGGTGTTAATACATCCTATTTTCTGATGGGAAGTATGGACGAAGATTTATATTTGGATTACTACAACAATAGTACCTTAAAAGATGCACTGAAGAGATATGAGATCAGGCAGGTTGTTGATCTGATTGCAGCCTGGACAGATCCGGAACTGTTAAACCTGGTGGGGATCATTGAGCGGCTAAATACGTACCGCAGTCCTCTGGATGTGCAATATAGTGAAATTAAAACCTTTTTAGAGAGGTCGACCAATGAAGAAAGACAGGTTATTCTCGATTTAATAGAATTAATTAAAAAACCGGAAGCGAAAGATGCTCTTATCAAGGAGCTGGAAGAGGGAAATAATTCTTGATTTTCATCGATTGAGCTGTGAGGAGGAATTCTGTGAACCTGAGACAGCTTGAGCTATTTACGGAAGTTGCTGAAACAGGCATAGTATCACATGCCGCTAAAAAATTGTATATGTCTCAGCCGGCTGTCAGCCAAACCATTGCCGATCTTGAAGATTTGCTGGGCTTGAAACTGTTTGATCGCTTGAAGCATAAAATGCAGCTTACATTTGCAGGAGAAATATTATATCAGTACAGTAAAAAAATATTATCATTGGTAGATGAAGCAGAGTCTCAAATGTTGGATATGGCTAATCTGAAAATGGGCCGTCTGAGACTGGGAGCCAGCACTACCATCGGGATTTATTTGCTCCCGCATTTGCTGGGGGAATTCAAACAAAAATATGAAACAATTCAAAGTACTTGTGTAATTGATAATACGTCTGTAATTGAAGAAATGCTGCTTACGAATCAGTTGGACATCGGATTTGTTGAGGGATTGGTTCATTCCGCCGAAATTGTAATACAGAAGGTTATGGACGATGAAATCTGGTTGATTTGTTCCCCGCAGCACCGCTGGGCCAGAGAAGGCAGATTGGTTATAGATCCGGTTGAAATTGCCGGGGAAGCTTTGATTCTGCGGGAGCAGGGAAGCGGCACCCGGGAAGTCGTTGAAAAGAAATTAAAAGAGCATAATGTCTGTTATGAAGTCTGGCATGTTTTAAACAATACTGAAGCAATTAAACGCGCTGTGGCTGCTGATATCGGGATTGCATTTATATCCCAAATGGCGGTAAAGGATGAAATCGAAAGTGGCAGGCTGGTAAACATTAAATTAAATGGTCTGCCCATATCGCGTGAATTTAAATTAATTTGGCATAAAGACAAATATCGGTCGCCATTGCTGAATGCTTTTATACATTTTGTAATTGGTAACGCTGAATAAGTAATCAGGGTTCATCAAACACCTTGATATTTGCAAAAATCATTCTGCCAGCGGTCATAACAATAATCAAAAAAGGGTTTTAAATCTTAAAGAGTAAGATTTAAAACCCTTTCATTATTGAATTAGAAAAATTTAAATTAAATTCATTTTTTGTGCCTCGAATCGCAGTTCATCACGGAAGTTGGGATGAGCAACGGAAATAAGGGCCAGCGCTCGTTCGCGTTGACTTTTGGCTCGCAGTCTTACAGCTCCATATTCGGTCACAATATAGTCGGTATCGTTGCGGGGCACGGTAACTGCAGCTCCTCTGCTAAGACAGGGAACGATACGGGAAATGGAATCTGCTTTGGCAGTGGAAGGAAGTGCCAGGATCGCTTTACCGCCTGGAGACTTTACTGCACCGCGGATGAAATCCAACTGGCCGCCAGATCCGCTGTAATGTTGATAACCGAATGATTCTGAAACACACTGGCCGAAAAGATCGACTTCGAGGGTGGCATTCACAGCGATCATTTTGTTATTATTGGCGATCATGCTGACATCATTGGTATAATCAACCGGATGGAGTTCGACCAGCGGATTTTGATGACTGAAGCGGTAAATTTTATCGGTTCCTACCAGAGCAGTGCCGGTGATCTTGCCGTTGTGAAGCACACGTTTATGGTTGTTGACTGCTCCGCATTCGATTAAATCGACCATGGCATCAACAACAAGTTCCGTATGAATGCCCAGATCATGCTTTTCTTTCAGAAAGTCAGCCATGGCCATGGGAATACCCCCAAAACCCAACTGTACCGTTGAACCGTCTTCAATCTGTTCGGCAACTCTTTGGCCTATTATGCGCTGGATGTCGTTTGGAATGGCACTACTCATCTGCGGTAGTTTCGCATTGTTTTCTATGATCTGATCAACGTGACTGATATGAACAAAACTGTTGCCTGAAGTAAGGGGCATGTTTTGATTCACTTCAAAAATCACCCGTTTGCCTTTTTTGATTGCATCAAAAGTATAGGCTACTGAAACACCAAGATTAAAATAACCTTGCTCATCCATCGGACCGACAGCAGTCATAAAAACGTCCACCGGGACAATTCCCTGCCGGATGATGTGACTGCTGTCGTGAAAATGAGTAGGCGTATAATCAGCCCAGCCTTCTGTTACAGCTGAACGGGTGAACGCACTTGAAAACCAGTTGTTGAGACGCAGATACTCCTTGTTTTCCTCTTCGACGAAGGTAGAATGCCAGGGAGAGAGCATTTGAATGACATTTATATTTTTATAATTATGCCGGTTGGCCTGTAGGGCTTCGAGAAGTGCGGGCGGCTCAGCGGCACAGAATCCGCAGAATATTACTGCCCCGTCAGGAATATCCTTGACGGCGTTGGTAGCAGAAGTTAATTTTTGCTGATATTGAAGATGCCAGATATCGGCCATAATATTTATACCTCCAAACAATTACATTAACACGCGACCATAAGATTGCCTGCTCTGCCTATAATTGTAAAACAAAAATACAGCGTTGACCAGAAGAGATATTAAATGTAAAACTGAACGTTGACTCAATTGCCAATTTACATAATACTATTAATAATATTGATTAGTCAGGAATGCAAGGAGGCAGTATATGAACCCGAAAGACAGAATCATTTTGGCACTGGATGTTGATACCCATGAGGAAGCCCTGAAACTGGTCAAAGATCTGGCGCCGTATGTAGGGGCATTTAAAATCGGCATGCAGTTATATAACAGTATCGGCCCTGCTATTGTAAAGGAAGTAAACCATTTGGGCGGCAGGGTCTTTGTGGATCTGAAATTTCACGATATTCCCAATACGGTGGGTTCCGCCGGAAAAGTTCTTACTCGTCAGCAGTGTTACATGTTCAATGTACATGCTGCCGGAGGCAGGGAAATGATGAAAAAAGCGGCCGATGATGTAAAAGCTGAAGCCGCGGCTCTTGGCATAGATGCCCCCATCGTACTGGCCGTAACCGTTTTGACCAGCATTTCCGATCAGCAGCTTAAAGAGGAAATGTATGTGCAAGGTTTGAATGTTCGTGAATTGGCGGTAAAATGGGCGTTAATGGCCAAGGAATCAGGATTGGACGGAGTTGTATGTTCACCCAAGGAAATTACTGCGATTCGCGATGCCTGCGGACCTGATTTTAAAATTGTAACGCCG
>JAGFXV010000094.1 GCA_017861475.1 Bacillota bacterium
CCAAAAAAAGGAACGTCCCCCTGTTTGTGCTGTTTGTGTGTGACACCTGTTTGACAAGGCGCTTAACAAACATATGTTAAGCGCCCTTTAATTTTGTTTACTTACATTAATCTACCTTGGGCAGTCCGTTGAATCCGCTCTGTAAATCGGCATCGGTCGGAACGTAATCTGACATGGTCCCTTCATTGAACTGCGTATAAGCCTGCATATCAAAATAACCGGTGCCGGTCAGACCAAACAGGATGGTTTTGGCTTCGCCAGATTCCTTGCATTTCAAGGCCTCCTGTATGGCACCATAAATGGCGTGTGACGATTCCGGGGCAGGCAGGATCTGTTCCTGCTTGGCAAATAACGTGGCTGCTTCGAATACTTTATTCTGTTCTACGGCGATCGCTTCCATATACCCGTCATGATAAAGCTTGGACAGGATGGGCGACATGCCGTGATAACGCAATCCCCCGGCATGGTTGGGAGAAGGAATGAAATCACTGCCCAGGGTATACATTCTGGCCAGCGGCGTCATTCTGCCAGTATCGCAAAAATCATACGCATACCTGCCGCGGGTCAGGGACGGGCAAGATGCTGGTTCGACGGCAACGAACCTGGAGTTGGTCTTGCCGGTCAGTTTATCCTGCATGAACGCTGCCATCAGTCCGCCCAGGTTGGAGCCTCCCCCGGCGCAGCCAATCACCACATCCGGATATTCGTCGATCTTCTCCATGGCGATCTTGCTTTCCAGTCCGATAATCGACTGATGGAGCAGCACCTGATTCATAACTGAACCCAGCGCGTAGCGGCAGTTGTCATCTCGCATTGACACTTCAATCGCTTCAGAGATTGCGCACCCGAGACTGCCTCCGGTATTGGGATTATTGGCTAAAATAGCCCGCCCTACCTCGGTCGTGTCAGAGGGACTGGGGATGATTTTGGCCCCATACGTTTCCATAACTGCCTTGCGGAACGGTTTTTGCTGATAGGAAACCTTGACCATGTATACGGTCAGATCCAGACCGAAAAATGCACAAGCCATGGACAGGGCGGTGCCCCATTGTCCGGCTCCGGTTTCCGTGGTCAGGGAGGTCAGTCCCTGGGCTTTGGCATAATAGGCCATGGCGGCGGCGGCGTTCAGTTTATGACTGCCGGAAGTATTGTTACCCTCAAATTTAAAATAGATTTTAGCCGGCGTATCCAGCGCCTTTTCCAGATTATAGGCGCGGATTACAGGAGACGGACGAAACGTTTTGTAATATTCCAGGACTTCTTCCGGGATATCGATATATCTGGTTTTGGTGTCCATTTCCTGTTTGCAGAGTTCCTCACAAAATACCGGATATAAATCTTCCGGCGCCGTTAGCGGTTGGAGTGTGCCAGGATTTAATAACGGATCAGGTAGTTCTTTCATATCTGCACGAATGTTATACCACTGTTTCGGCATTTCCTCTTCAGTAAGATAGGTTCTGTACGGTACTTTTGCCATTCTGATATGCCCCTTTCGTTTATTGATTTATTTTCATGATCTCGACCTGCATTTTATAATGAGTTTGCCCTTAAATAACAAAAAACCCGTATCCCTATACTAAGGGACACGAGTTCAAACTCATGCGGTGCCACCCAAATTGGTCATTAAGACCCGCTCATTTCACGTACCATCATACGTGCTCCCTTGTTAACGGGCGGAGTATCCCGTCGGCCACTACTCTGTTGCCATTTAGCAGCCACCCTCGTCAGTCCATTCAGCCCGCCTGTTACTGCCGCATTCTCAACCTCTGCGACTCTCTGTAAGTTCAGTTTCAAGCTTACTTCTCTAACTCATCAGTTTTCATTAATTGTAAGTAATTTGAATTGTATAATGCTCTCCTTCTGTTTGTCAATAGATTTATAGAAGTATACAAAAAGAAAATTTTTCCCCTGACCTTAATCAAAGCTCCAATGCGGGGGACGTTCGATAAATGGAGGTAATTTTGTGCTGAGATCACCCTTGGCGGAGTTGATCTGGTTCTGGGTCAGGAAAAAGCTTCGGCCAAGGTCGGCTCCCCGCAGATCAGCGTCTCGCAAATCTGCCCCGATAAAATCAGTCCCGCTCAGGTCTGCCCCCCTGAGGTCAGCTGCAATCAGACAGGCGCCCCGCAAGTTGGCTCCTATGAGATCAGTTTTTCTAAGATCGGCAGCGACAAGATCGGCATAAGGACGTATCCTGGATCGTCCCGACCGGGTCTTTTTGCCCAGGCGCGCATCGGCACGCACAAGTTCACTGCCTTGCTGCAGCAGCGGGTTGATTTTTTCTCGTTCTGTTGCCACGTCAAGTTTTTCCAGCCAATCGTGACTTAGCTGGGTGAGTTGTTCCATTTCATCCAACCTGGATCTGATCTCATCATAAATAGGACGAGCCGACTGCAACGTAAGCGCTTCCGTCAAATACCACAACATCTCATGCAGTTGCATCATAATCAGGAACACGGCAAACATTTGCGGCGCTGATTGCGGGACTTCCCTCCAGTCATTGCCGCCGAAGCTGACCCGGGCCACCTTTTGCCCGGCGCCAAAGCAATCAAAAGCCCTACAGCCTTTAAGACCGCGTTCCGTCAGACTGTCGTGGACGCAACAGCGATAGTCGGGTAGTAAATTAAGGCAGGGCTGGCCCGCTTCCTTGTCGTTGGGAAAACCTTCTGAAGCGGAGAAATACAGCGCTACGCAACATAAACCAAAACATTTTTCACAATCCGCCCGAAGATCACTAAATTTATTATCATCAATAGACACTGAACATTCCCCGTTCCTTTATAGCAACACTTTAATTTTCAAATTTGAAAACCATACAATACATATCTTCTCCTAAATCAAAGTTGTCAATTTTGCGAAAACCATGGTTTGTAAATATTGTTTCAAGTTCAGGTTTATCCAGACGAATATCCATGGGCGGGCCCGTCTGAGCATCACGGCGGTTAAACTCTATTACTGCACACTTTCCGTCATCTCTTAAAATCCTGTTTATTTCACTTAGCATAGCTGCTTTGTTATCAATTTCATGAAGTACAGTAACCATAAGCACAATGTCAACTGAGCCATCTTCCATAGCAAAATGATCGCCCCGTACTTCTATCAGACGGATGTTTGTTAAATCATTTTGTTTGGCTTTTGCTTCTATCAGGTTCAGCATTTCTTTATCTATTTCCAGACCATAGACAGTATTCCTGGTCATCGTTGCCGCTGCAATTGTAAAAATACCGGTTCCAGCACCGATATCACATACAACCTGATTTTCTTCAATACCAATCTTTTGCAAAGTTTTTAAAGGGCTCAGTTCTTCTATTCTTTTGGGATTTTCCAACTTCATCTGTTTACGGTTCATTTTTTACCTCCGCTCTTGTAAAAAAATCATTCGTTATTAAATCACTGACAATATTATTGTTACTCATTATTTAAACCACTATTAAATCAAGTCGTTCATAATTTATTTTCTCTGTTTCCACAGTGTTCTGCTACAAGTTATTTTATATGATGATTGCATCGATTCCTAAACTTTTATTATTTTTCTGGATATTTGGAATAATAAAACAAAAAATAATTTCGGGAGGATTTTTTATGGAGTTTGATCATTCAGAGACTTTCAGCCATTGGGAACGGTGGAAGGAGACGCTCGCCAAAACAGTATCGCTGGCTGAAACAGTTGGCATGTCTGAAAAGACGATCGACACAATTGCATTAAAGGTTGGCACTATTCTATCCGCCCGGGTCGATCCGGAAAACAGAGAACAAAGACTTCTCCAGGAGCTATGGAGGGTAGCAGATGATAAAGAAAGGGCAGTTTTAGCAAAATTGATCGTTAATATGCTTCAGACCGATGTAAAGCATTAGCCCAATTCGTATCTGAACAGAAATAGTAAGCACGCAAAAAAAATGCCTCTCAAAAGGGACAATTGCTGAGCAATCAATTGTCCCTTTTCATATTTATTTTTCGGGTACTTCAACATTGCAGCAGGCCAGGTTCTAAAAATATGAAAGTTTGAATATTATGTAGCCACAAATCAAAAGAGGGGGGATAAACAGAGCAACAGGCTGGCGTTACCAGTCGTTTATTAAAATACGGGGAGGGAATGAGATGGATCCAATAAAGAAGATATCAGTTAAGGCACACTTTTTTCTGGGACTTATTATTGCTACCATTGTTTGTTTAGGGGTGGTGGTTATAGGCGCACTTGGTATTGAAGCTACCTGGCCGGCATTCTTTGTCATGATTTCTTTCTTCATAACGGGAGCAAGTGTTAAAAATCTGCCAAGTATCTTTATCGGAAGCATTACCGGTTTGATTCTGGCGTTTCTATTACTTATAGCCGCCACGCCGACAATGGCTGCACTTGGTCCAACACTGGGACTTTTGCTTCTGGTTTGGCTTATTGTTTTCTCAATTGTTTTTGGCCAGGAATTCCTGCCGCAGGCATTTAATAATTTCGCATTCATCTATTTTACAATCGCGCTAATCTTTGCCGGGGAAGCAGCAACCATGACTCCTGCAGCAATCTTATCAGAGTATGTAACCTGGGCTTTGACAGCCATCCTCGGTGGCGGCGGTATTTTGGCAGGTATTATCGGTTGTATCACTTTAGCCCGTAAAGCTGGTCTGCTTCCTCCCGCTGGTGCATCAGAACACTGATTTGTACCTACATTAGTTGTAACATAAGTCTGAACAGGGGAAATCCCCCTGTTCAAATTGTTAAATAGCTCTTACATGCCGTAATTTGAACGCATGACTGGCTCATATTTCCCCTGGGCATTCAAGGCATAAGCTAGGAAATAGCCATATTCCCAGCCGCTTTTTCGGACCAGGATCTCAACCTTCCCGTCATTGTTCAAGTCCGCGATGGTCATCAAATCAATAGATATACAATGATCGGGATGCATCAATTCCATATAATTATTTTGATCCGGCTTATATTCGCCCTGATAAGGCCGCACGTCACTGTATAACGTTTGCACGCTGCCGTCATTATCCTGGTACAACATAGCGCTATAGACGCCCAGACGATCAGTTCCACCGCTGCTGACCAGCAACGGGTAGCCGTTCTCCGATCTGGAATTATTGGCAAACATCAAGTACTCTATTTTCCCGTCCTGGTCAAAATCGCTTTTTACGCAGTCAGAAAAATTAGACGCTGTATTTTCAATTTTCTCTTGCTTTAATAAATCAGCCAGCGCCTGTACTCCTTCATCAGTCGCCTCCAGACCGCCAATTATTTCTCGCGGGAAAAGCTCGCTTATTCGATTGGTGACCAGCTCGTATTCATTTCGCGTCTCACTGTCAATCACAAATTGAGTGAAAAAAGAATAGTTCGGTATTTTCAAACCCGCCAGATCCTGCCCGGCCTTGACCGGCAGGGAAAATTTCCGGGGCAAACTGACGTCTCCTTCCACCGGATTATATAATTCACCGTAGGCTGCCAGCTTTTTATCAGCCTGATCATCTGCAAAGCTCCCCAGACCGCCCGCCCCGGTCGACCAGATGATTTGTTTGGATACGCTCAACAATTTCTTGTTTTTCGCATCATAAATATAATAGGCATTCTGCACCAGCAAGTCTTTGGCCCAAAAATCCTCTCCGTCTCCGAAGACCCGATCATTGGTATCAACCGCACACAGGCTGTGCCAGCCCTCCCGGTCATAGCTGCCCAACAAAGATCCGTTCAGGAAATAATACTGTACCGGCGTGATTTCTTTTTCTGGTGTTTTGTTTTTGGTAACTGCGGTTTGCTTGGCACTGTCCCTCCCGGAATCGACAACATGATTTGTACACCCGGTCAGCATGCCTCCCAGCAAAAAGGCGACTATCAGCAGCGCCATAATTCTCGCAGGTCTTTTCTCTTTCCGGCAGATATGCATAGCTTTTAGCGCCTCCACTTTTATTTTGGTTATATTCACAATACGTGATAAAGCGCAATTTGCTTGCATCGGGAAGCAATAAAAAAGGGGGACAAGAGGCATTAGCCATATTCTGTATGATAGTGTTACACTATTAGAAATAGTATGTTTTGAAGCATCGGTATAGTGCCCGCCGTTTATATACGTTTACTTGAAGATAGCTTTCTAATAGGGAGATGACGTCAAAATGAAATGCTGTATCCTCATGGGAAGCCCACGAAAAAAAGGCAATACGGCCGCGCTCCTCGATCCGTTTGTTCAGGAACTTGCGCAGCATGAAATTGAAAGCGATACAATTTGGCTTCACGGCAAGCGGATAGAACCTTGTATCGCCTGCAGAACCTGCCAAAAAGACTGGACCATTTTCGGATGCCGCTATAAGGATGACGCCCAGGAAGTTTTTGATAAAGTTTATGCCAGTGATGTGATTGTCCTGGCGACCCCCATC
>JAGFXV010000006.1 GCA_017861475.1 Bacillota bacterium
ACAAAGCATTCTGGGCGATTACTGGCTGAAGGCAGCCGATTAATAAATAGCGGCAACCTACTGAAAGAAAAAGGCGCTTTAATAAATGACCCCGCTCTACCATTGGCAAAGCGGGGTGAATTCTTTTTAGGTGATTTAATTGAGCAAATTATTTCTTAAGCGCAGCGGCTTTCTTGGCTAAGGAGCCGAAGGGTGCTCCAACCGGCAGTACGGTAAACCCATAATGAGTATTCAGCACCGTAGCAGCAGAACCATAGAAAGATACAATCGCGATTGCCATTTCAGAGTAGGCGGCCAGCATATGCCATGCTTCTCCTCCCCAACCCAGTGTGCTCATGAATAAGCCTAGGAAGAGCAGGTCGATCAGGAAAAAGATAATGAACAGTACTTTGTTGGCTCCCATTGCACCCACCGTCATAAAAACGGTAAAGATAAAATAACCCAGGAAAGCGTAACCAAGCTGATGAGGATCAAAGCCTGCAGTACCTGGGACGATCGTTCCTTTAACTGTCATATACCAGGTCATGGCAACTCCAAACCAGAAGAATCCGTATCCGCAAAATGCAGTTGCTCCGAAGGTATTGTCATGTTTGTAATCCATCAGCCCAGCCACAAATTGGGCAGCAGCACCGAGGAAAATTGCCCAGGGTATAATGTAGGCCACACCGTCTGTGATTCCCAATTTTTGAGTTGAGGCCACCAGGGTTACCATCGCCAGGCCTAATAAGCCGAGTGGTGAAGGATTTGCAACCAGGTCCTGCACGTGACCTGAAACTCTCACTTCAGAAATAGGACCTGCTTTTTCACTTGCGTTGCTTTTTGACATAATTTCCTCCTCATTCATTAAAAATCTCTCTCCGTTGGGTCAACCGATTATTTGATTATCAACCGCAGCAGCTGGGTACCCCCTTTCGATAATATCTTTATCAAGTTCAACAAATCTTTTAAAATTCCTGTTTTTTAACAATGTTTATTTCGAGTGTTACCGCGTTAATCCAGGTAATTTCCTGGGCTATATTTCAGTTTAATAACATACAAAATAGGAATATAGTTTAGCGGAAAATAAAACAATTTATAATATTATGAATAATTGAATAATTGCGATGAGAAAAGAAGGAATTACCTTGTGAACTAGCGAAAAGAGGGATAAGTCTAAATGGCTTTACATATATTGGAGCTATAAGATAATAATGGCTCACAGAATGGAGGTGTGTAAACAAAACAACAAGGCATTGATGAGTAATAATCAGCCCGGGAGAAGTGGAATATACTTGAGGGGGGTTTTATTGTGTCCGCTAATTTTGCGTATAAGAATACGCGCGATCTTAAATTTATTCTAAAAGAGTGGCTGCCTACCGAAGAAATATTTGCTTATCCGCGTTTTGCCGACTATTATTCCAAGGAAGATGTTGATTCAGTCCTTGACCCAATTCTGAAAATGGCCAAAGATTTAATTGAACCAAGTAATGAAGATGGGAATTCCAATCCCT
The DNA here is from genome assembly GCA_017861475.1 of Bacillota bacterium. Taxonomy (GTDB): domain Bacteria; phylum Bacillota; class Syntrophomonadia; order Syntrophomonadales; family Syntrophomonadaceae; genus Syntrophomonas_B. The sequence continues at coordinate 1,491 of JAGFXV010000006.1, forward strand.
GTCGGTATGATAATGGAAAAGTGTTTACTCCGCCCACATTTGGCCCGTTGTTTCATAAACTACAGTCAGAAGGGTGGGGGACCAGCAACGTTGATGAATCCGAAGACGCCATGGTATTGCCAAATATTTTAAAATCGGCGGTTTGGGAATTGTTCCTGGCTGCCAATCCGGCTTTCCTGCCTTACATCATACTCACCAGCGGTGCGGCTGAATTGATTCAGAGTTTTGCTTCGCCGGAATTAAGGGAAATGTTTTTACCCAAAATGATGGATGGAACCTGGTCTGGGACGATGTGTCTGACGGAATCAACGGCCGGTTCTGACGTCGGAGATATTCTTTCCAAAGCTTATCCGACCGATCATCCCCGCATCTTTAAAATTAAAGGCAGCAAGATTTTCATAACCGGCGGTGACAACGATTTCACCGAAAACGTTATTCATCTTTATTTGGCCAAGGTTGAGGGATCTGCCAAAGGAACCAAAGGAATATCTTTGTTTATTGTTCCCAAATACTGGGTCAATGAGGATGGCAGTCTGTCAGACAACGATGTGCAGACCACCGGTATTGAACATAAATTGGGCCAGTACGGTTCCGTAACCGCCTCTCTGAGCATGGGCGAAAACGGTAACTGCCGCGGTTGGCTGCTAGGACAAAATCCGCTGGAAAATGACGGTGTCGGTGAGGGCATGGCGCAAATGTTTGAAATGATGAACGGAGCCCGTATGGAAACCGGTCATTCTGCCTTGGCCTGCATTGCCAATGCTTTTTATAATGCGCGTGATTACTGTCAGGAGAGAATTCAAGGTCGTCTTATGACTGATCCCAAGGGTGACCGGGTTAGCATTATCAAACATGAGGATATCAAAAGAACCCTGCTCATGGGCAAAGCTCATATAGAAGCCATGCGGGCGATGATGTACAGATCTTATTTTGCCTTTGACGTGCGTCATTGTGATCCTGATCCCGACAAACGCAAAAAAGCCAATAATTTGATCGAGGTTACCACTCCATTATGCAAGGCTTTTCCCAGTGATGAAGCCTGGTGGCTGATCGGTGAAGCGATTCAAGCTTATGGGGGATATGGTTACTGTGAAGAATATCCGGTAGCTCAAATTGCCAGAGATGTAAAGATCTATTCCATCTGGGAGGGAACCAATTTCATTCAGGCCATGGATCTGGTGGGTCGTAAATGGACAATGGGTAAAGGCGCTGTTTTTGCTGATTTTATCCAGGAAATGCGTGATTTTTGCGCTGCCAACAAAGCCGTGGTTGAAGCTGCCGCTGCAGGGGAAACAGGTCAGATGGACCTCAGCCTGAATAGAGAGTTTGCCATTTTGGAAAAGGCATTGGACGCTTATGGTCAGTTGCAAATGGCTATCGGCGGTTATTTCGGCAAGAAAGAATTCAGCATGCTGCCTTTATATGCACGTCGTATCCTGACGGCCACATCCCAACTGTATGCAGGCAGATGTATTATGGATCAGGCTTTGGTAGCTTCCCGGAAAGCGCAGGAAGTTGGACCAGATCATTATGACTATAATTTCTATGTAGGAAAGATTTTATCTGCCAAATACTTTGTCCGCAATGTTGTGCCAAATGTTTGGGCAGTAGCCGATATTGTTAAAGATGGTGACAGATCAGCGCTTGATGTTTCACTGGAGTCTTTTGATTATTAATTAGTAATCAGAAATGAAAGATTTAACAGGGACTGCCGGCAGGCAGTCCCTGTTAGTTTCTGGGCGATATCAGCGTGAAAGCGCCAACAGAGCATAAAGTTCAAGGCGAATCGCCGTAATCAAAAATTCAGCTGAATTTGCATTTTCTGCAGCTGAAGATAAATTATCGGTGATTTCCTGATGCAGCTTCGGATATTCGCTCCTGGGCAGGAGCTTGTTCATCTCGCCCAACGATGCCAGCAAAGAGGAGTAAAATTGACTGTTGCCAGCTGGGGCATGGGTTTCTGTGGGGGGATGTTCTTTCATTAATTATCCTTCTTCCAGAATGATTTTAGGAATGAGGGCATCCTTTAAGTCATCCAACCGGAACAGGAATATATCACCGTCTTCTTCCGCAATTAAATGTTCCTGTTCGGTTTGATCATCTTCGATATTCAGTAGATCGTAATAGTCGGAAGGAAATACTTCACCTTTATTGATCACCACGTGTTCGATCCGCAAATCCATATCCTTGAACTGACGACTTAAATTCCGCGGCGCCAGGGTTCTTGCCAATTGATTTTTCATTTCCGCCAACAGAAACTGGTAGTTATCAATCGTTGTCAGTATTTGTTCGTACTGCTGCTGCATCTTCTCAATATGCCGGGCTCTGGTATTAAGATGATCGATCTGCATTTCAAGAAAAGAAAATTGGTTTTTTAAACGTTCGAGCATGTTATTAAGAATATTAAATTCAGTCATATCGTTGTCTTTAAGTATGCTTTTGAATTTCGGCCACGCTTCACTTAAAATTTTGCCGGCCGATTCACTGAAGATTGGAAAATCAGGATTGGATGCTTCTTCATACTGCTTGATCAAATTCTGCAGATTTTTCTGTACCTGGGCCATGAGGCTGGTTATTTCTTTGATGAAAGAATAGTTTACGGGTTTAGACCAATGCATTTCCAGCAACATTGGTTCCGGGATGCCTGCCCCGCTACTGACTCTTTCCAACAAATAAAGCAGTGATCGGAGCCAGGTTGCAAAATTCCTGACCGTAATTTGGATTCGTTTACGGTCTCTTTGCTTGATACTGAGTTCCAATAGTTCCTCGTAAAGGATAAAGTGCGGACGTACATGCTGTTTGTACCATGTTGACAGGGACGGCGAGTATTTTTTATTAGCCAGGTTATTTTCTATTTTATATAATTCGTCCAGCCAAATGTCCCAATTATCTGCCGACTTTTCATCACTGCCGGATATTTTTGTTAAAAGCTTTTGAGCTAGTTCCAGGTTCATCATCAAACGCTTAAAATCTCTGTCAAAGTTGTTGTTGTCCGGTTCCCAGCTTAACCATAAATTCCTGAGCATTGCCTGAAACGGATAATTATTAAAGCATTTTGTCAGTTCCAGTTCGGTTATCAGTGATTGACAGGACTTTAATATGTCAAGACTTTTTACGATAGTCGTCAACATATCTTTAAGGGCATATATCAGCTCCAGCAACAACTGCTCCTGACTGAGCCCGGTGGTGAAGCGGAGATCGTCAACCAGCGCATGGTTCTGCTTTAGTAGATTAAGTCCGTTCTTCACATGGTTATAAATTTGTGCAGACCGCTTCAGATTTTTTAAAATATCCTCTTTCAGGGCAGATTCGTCGCGAGCGATTTTGTACAGCTTTTTCATTTCCTCTTCCATTTCGGTACGATAAAGCGGAAAGAATCGTTCTTGAAAGCTTTGGTAATAATAGCTGTTCAAATCAAGAATAAAGTCTTCCAATTCATTCTGGCCGAGCTGTTGGCTCTGCAGATACTGCATTTGTTGCTGCAGTTCTTCTTTGATACCGGTCAGGAAGGATGACAATTCAAGCATGTTTTTATTCGTATCCGGTTCTGGCAGATTCATTTATTCACCCCCAAAAATGAGCCCAGCAGCATCTGCTGCAGGACAATATTGTTTCCATCCTTGAATCTGTCAGGATGAGCAAGATATAAATCCCGAATGGAGTGCCTGGTATATTTGCGGGCCGTCAACCATCGTTTTTCGGCCTCGTTTTGCAGGTCATAATCGGTTGATTTGCCCAATTGTTCAAAAATGTTACGGTTAAGAAATGGAGCTGCCGGTATCCATTTATAGAGGGCCAGATAGTTTTGTAAAAGCCTGCCGGCCAGTGGCTTTGACATATGGATTTTATGGCTGTACGCTAAAAAACGTAAAATTTCCATGGTCGACAAAGCTATATGGGGCATGACGGTTACATCCCGGTCGATTACAGCCAGCAATTGATGCAAGTTATTTTCATCGAATTCCGAACCGTTGATAAAATAACCGGCTAATAAATCATCTTCTCCTTGGTCCAACTGCAGAAACGAATGAGTCATTTCTATTAAAGTATAATCCATGTTGCCTTCAAGATTGGTGTGCATATTTTGAAAGATTTGCAGATATATCTGAGCATTGTTTTCTGGCCGCATTTCTGGAAAATTTTGCTGATATAAATTTTGACTGAGCTGACAAGGGAAACTGCTGTTAAGTAAAGCATACATGGATAATGATTTGGATAATATCCGGCTGATCGATTTATTCATACTGTTATAGTCTTCAGGAAGGAAATTTTCTCTGCCGGCAGTCCATCGGCGGTAAACGATTTGTAGCAGAGCCAGGCATTCGTTCAACATACCCAACATAAACAACTGTTCAGCAGCTTCCAGATATTTGGTGAGATAAATGAAAAGATTCTCCGGGTTTGTTTCAGGTGTAAATGTTAACAAACGAACCGTTTGATTGAGGAGATCTATTTTATCACCGAATATCGTCGGATAATTTCCGGTTGCCGACTGCAGCAAACCATGATGAATCTCGGATTGTTGCTGATGAAGCTGTGAGCATCTGGATTTAAGCATTTTGCGCAGGTTGTTATTGGCGGTTCTTTCCAGCAGATAATCACATACTTCATAACCCAGAACCGCAAGTATATCCTCATAGCAATCTTTACACTCATCGCGATAAAGATTGATCAGAAATTGCAGACTTTGGGGCGGAGATTTTTCTACTGTGATGATTTGGGGAAGGCATCGCAGAAATTCTTCACAGAGTTGCCACGGGCCCTGCAATAGCTCATTCTGAACCGCCAAGCTGTCCATGTTTAAAAAAAGAATCTGCATGAAAACCGGCTTATATTCTCCATATGCCAGACTGTGCCGTAAAAATACATATTGACTTTTGCTCTGTATTTTAAAGTCGCGATATCCTGACAGATTTTGCCGTAAATCTTTTTTCAGCTGGACTTCGTTGCGCCAGAAAGAGAAAAGATCTTCCCGAGGCAGATCCTGCCAGTGCTGCAATACATTTCGCATAGAAAGTTCTCCCTAATTTACCTGCCATAGAATTCGTTGTTTAATATCTGACAGGCGTTGACTGCTTTTTGATAATTGTTTTCGGTCAAAAAGATGTAGTAGTAAATGGATTTCTCCTTATTGGTGAAAATACCTCCCAGATAATCAGGTCCCAGGACTTCAATTTTATCAGTACTGGATTTATTACCGCGCAGGTAGCGATAACTCTGAACGCGGCTGACAAAATCATAACGTCCAATTTTTTCAAAATGACTTTTTAACCCCAGTTCCTTAAAAGAATTCCCTTTCTCATATTTATAAACCACTTCTTTTTGCCGTGGCACAGGCAAGCCCCATTCAATCTGCGGGCTGCCGGCAAGCAGTTTTTGCAGAGATTCTATTTCTTGCGAATTGATCGTCTGCCCATAGTTGAAAAGCAAATATTCATGCAAAAAGGCAGGGAAATCATTCGGAGCCAGGATTGAATCAGGATGATTTTCAAGAAAGTCCCAATTTTGTACCAGATAATCAAAAAAATCATCTCTGCCGTAACGAAATGGCGTCAGGCAATGGCCGTATTCTTTATACAACAGGTCAGCATATAGATCATAAAAAGACCGATAGGTATCATATGATTTCCTGCGTAATCTTTGGGCGTAGGCGATCAATTTGAGTAATTCATCTTCATCCGGCCGTAACTGCCGGTCGATTTTTCCTGTAATTATCTTGATTTCTTCGGGGAGGTGTAAAGGAATATTCATTAATTCTTAATGGTTACCTTTCTGTAATTCATATTTAACTGCCGAAAGTGCTGAAAACATAACCTTCCGCCTGCAGTTCGGCAATGATTTTGTCCAGGGCTTCAGTATCGCTCTGGGAAACCGCATGCATCAAAATCACTGCGCCGGGATGAATATTGTCAATAACATGCTGATAAACAAAATCGGCACCAGGCTGCTGCTGCGGATCCCAGTCTTTCCAGGCCATACTCCAAAAAACAGTTGTATAACCCAGATCTTTTGTCCATTGTAAACTGTTGGCGTTAAAATTGCCCATCGGAGGCCGCAGATATTTATTCATTTCCAGACCGGTAACGCTGCGATAACTATCTGCCAGGCTGGTTACTTCCTCTTGCAGCTTACTCTGGCCGATGGTTGACAAATCAGGATGATTGTAAGTGTGATTGCAGACCAAATGACCTTCTGCTTGCATACGTTTTACCAAATCGGGCTGGGTTTTGATGTATTGACCGGTAATAAAAAATGCTGCCTTAATGTTTCGGTTGGCCAGGGTATCCAGTATTTGCCCGGTATAGCCTAATTCATAGCCACAGTCAAAAGTCAGGAATATCTTTTGGCTTTCATTGGGGATGACATAGATTGCCTGATTCTGCGTTAACATTTCTTTATAATCAGCATTTGTATCCGGATATTGATGTTGATTATTGCGCACAAAATACCAGGAAAGAGTACTGGTTTTAATGTTTGCAGCACCGGCTGCAGTATTTGATGTATTTTCGGATTTATCTGCCGGGACGGTTTCTGTCGCTGTGGGGACAGGTGTTTTAATAACCGGCTGATTTTGATTTTGGGTAACAGGAACAAGATTATCATTCATTGTATCGTTCGTACACCCGCTAAGCAACAGAAGTAACAGTAAGGAAAATAAAAGCAAGAATAATTTTTTCATGATGGTGCTCCTTCTGTAATAAATGAACTGCAAATAATGCCTGGACATGTTTGTGATAATCTATAATAATTATATGAACAAAATGCTCAAATTTCACTATTAATACGCTTGATTAAGGCATAAACTGACAAGAAAGTTTTTTCTTTAAATGGTTAAATACAGTTCATTTAAATGAAAGCAGGTTTATGAATGAACGATAAATCCAGAATCATTATATTTCCTGTTCTGGTGCTTTTGCTTTTGCTGTTGGTGATCCTTCAGAACTGGCAAATGCTGACCAATAACAAAAATTCGGTGGTTTATACGTATTTGCGTAGCTTTGCCTCCGGAGAGATAGGCTCCGGTTATGGCAGCGCCACAGCTGGTGATATTCCTTTTTCCATCCTTGAGCCGGGGGATATTTTACTGGGGGGATGGCCCAACTGTGCCTATGGCAAATATTCGCATGCCGGCCTGTATCTTGGCGAAGGAGAAGTGCTGGAAGCTTATGTCGACTATGGGGTATGTATTCAACCACTGGGTCATTACGAAAATTATACGGAATTATGTTTTATTAGAGCGAATGTAAGTAATGAACTCAAAACCAAAGTAATAGCAGCCGCACGCAGTTATGCAGGGGAAACTTTTTATCCGGTAGCATTCAAACAAAATGACCGCTTTTATAATTGCAGCAATATCATCTGGAAGGCATACCAGGAACAGGGTATCAATCTGGACATCAACAATGACATATGGATCGCACCGGAAAGTTTTCGTAACAGTCCTTATGTCAGTGTGATCTTCGAAAAGGGGATGTAAACGATAATTAAAGCGATCTTGAGGCTCTATGTAATTCAATTGACTGCGATTCTGGCGGTGTGGCTGGGGATGTATTACCCGGGATTGGATATTGTTCTGGCTTTACTATATCTGCTCATTATCTGGTGGGAAGCTTCGTATAAAAATTTATCTTTGTTTCTTCAATGTCTGGTGGGACTTGCCTGGCAACTGCCGGCTTTGTATTTATCATTGTCCATTATAATGGGGCTTGACCAGGCAACCGATTTTTCGTATTATTTTGTCTTCATGCTGCAGCTTTGGCATACACCGGTTATGCCTCTTGCTACCTTGATGCCTAATCTGATCAGGTTGGATAAACCTTTTTATTATTATGAACTTTTTGTTTTTGCCCCGCTTTTGTGGACAATATATTTGCTTCCCTGGTTCAGACGAAAAAAATTATTGCAGAAAAAATTTAATCCGTTGGCTTGATTGTTAGCATCTTTGACCTTTTAAAGTAAAGATGAGAACCGAAGTTCTTCAACAATCGTACCAACGGATTTTTATAGAAACAGTAACGGTATTTTCTTTAAGAGCTAAGAGTAGTATTCGATTAAGATTTATCTCGTTAGAGGACTTAATTGAAAACTCTGTTGCGTACCTTACAAGAACCGTTTCTGTCTCTGAGTTTAGTATATACAAAGTAACAATCACTATTCAGGAAAATAATGGTTTAAAATTAAATTTGATCGATAAAAAGGATACACAAACAGAGACCATCCACTTGTTTGTGGCAGAATTTGCCAATGAAAAGCAGCAATTTTATTTACCAGGGGATTAATGTATCCTGTTAAAAACAGCCTGACTAGAGCATCTTTTCAAGTGATTCACATTTGGAAAGATGCTTTTTGTATTATGTCAGTCTTGGACGTACATAAAGAACTTCCTTATTTAAAAGGAGGCGGAACGCAATAACTTGTGGTTGAAAAAACGAACGAACATTAAAGCGCAGCCAGTATTATGCTTTCAATACATAATACTTGATGTTTGCGTGCGCAGGAACATGCAAGAACGTAATATGCTAAGTAAAGGATTTAAGAATCCGGGTAAATTCCTGCGCAGCGGTTGAAAAGTGACTGTGCTCCCGGATGCAGCTGTAATATATCTCTAATTTGGTATTGCTTATTTGCAGGGGTATGATTTGTCCGCTTTGGCTATAAGGATCTTCCTTTAATGATAGTTTGGAGAAAAAACCAATGGCGTTACTTTCAATGATCATTTTTTTCGCAATCTCACTGTTTTCAGTTGTAAGCAGAATATCAATATCACCGTATATCTTAAACATTTTTTTAATATATTCCGGCATTAAATATTGCGAATTAAAAAGTACAAATGGATATTTAATTATGTCTTCAGGGGCAATTTCTTCATTGATTGACAGGGATGAATTCTTGCCTACACAGGGTAGAAGTTCGTCGGAATACAGTTTTTCTTTTATTATATTGGTTGTTTCCAACATTTTTAAGTTTGCGTCATCTTCAAACATATTTTCAGGTAGTGCTATTATGCCCAGATCTGATTTACCGCCTTTAATATCTTGCATCACCTTGTAAGTACCTTTTTCCTGGAGGATTAATTTTACATTGGGATGCTTTTGTATAAAAGCTGCAATCACTTTAGGCATAATAGTCAAGCAAACGCTGGGTACCGCTGATATTGACAGGTTGCCGGTTAATATTGAGGATTTGGTATTGACATTAAGTCTTAATTGATCGATTTTTATTAATATTTCTTTGGCCTGCATGACTATTGCTTCGCCTATTTCCGTGAGTTGAATCCCTTGGCGGGATCGATTAAACAAAGTTACATCCAGTTCTTTTTCCAGATTAATTATAGCCAGGCTAAGGCTTGGCTGAGTAATGTGCAGCCTTTCAGCGGCCAAAGAAATTGATCCGGACTGGGCAATTTCTACAATATACTGGAGTTGTTCCAATCTCATAACATCACGCTCCAATTTTATGGTTTTTTTAATCTTCTTGTCCTTCTTCATTCCTGCTCAAACTTATTGTTTTACAACTATTCATATTGATAGTTATAGGTACGGAAGAGTAACTTAATTAAAATTTTAACATAGATGTAAACTATACGAAACTATTAAATCTATATATTATACAAATAAATAAGGCCAGCCTATAATGTTTATAACAAAACAAAAATAACTTTTGGGGGGTTTTATAATATGAACAACGATTGGAAGACATTATACAAAGATAAGCTAGTGTCTTTGGAACAGGCAGCGTCGCTATTTAACTCCGGTGACTATATATTGGTGGGACACACTACAGCCTATCCACGTTCAGTCATGAACGCCGTAGTTGAAAGAAAAGAACTGAAAGATCTTAAAGTTTTTCACGCTAATATCGTTGGGAAGATAGAATACCTGGCACCGGAAAACTGGGATCGTTTTTCCCACACCAGCTTTATTCTTGGCCCCAATACCAGGCCTGCTTTTGAAGCCAAAGTAGCTGACTATATGCCCTTCCTGTACTATGGTTTTGCTCATGAACCGCAGAGGCTTAAGGGAGAATACTCATATGATAAGCTCCTTTTAAACGTTGCTCCGCCTGATGAAAATGGTAACCTCAGTTTTGGAGTATGTTGCTCTTACCTGCCGACGATGATAAGAGACGCAAAAGTAATAATTGCCCAGATTAATGAAAATATGCCTTTTGTCCATGGCGATTACCTAAATATGGCAGATGTTGATTATCTGGTAGATTCTTCAGATCCTGTTTTCTATTTACCGGAATTCCCTCTTTCAGATACAGATCGCAAAATCGGTTCTTTGGCGGCTGAACTTATTGAGGATGGTTCAACCATTCAGGTCGGAATCGGTGGAATACCAAAAGCTGTGTTGGCTGGTCTGGAGACTAAAAATGATTTGGGTATCCATTCGGAAATGATGAGCGACGGCATGTATGATCTGATTGAAAAAGGTGTAATTACAAACGCCAAAAAAACGATTAACAAAGGAAAATCAATAACCACCTTCCTGTTGGGAGGAGAAAAGCTTTCCAAGTATGCTCATAACAACCCTGCAGTGGAAGTGCGCTCAGGGGAGTATACCAATGACCCCTTTGTTATATCCCAGAACTATAAATTTGTTTCCGTAAATTCTGCACTGCAGATTGACCTTACAGGCCAGATTAATGCAGAAAGTCTTGGATTCAGACAGTATTCCGGAACGGGTGGACATATGGACTTTGTATATGGAGCGCTTAGGGCGCCAGGAGGAAAGTCAATCATTGCTATAGAATCAACAGCTGGATCAGGAAAACATTCACGTATTGTGCCTGCCTTCGCACCCGGAACGGTTGTGACTACACCCAGGACGATGATAGATTATGTTGTGACCGAGTACGGTGCTGTACAACTTAAAGGGAAAAAACTTCGTGAAAGAGCAAAACTTTTAATTGAAGTGTCTCATCCGGATTTCAGGGAAGAACTGACCAGTCAGGCACATAAGGTAGGCCTGTTGAATTAGTAATGAGTTAATTACAGTGGAAGGCTGATTTATATATTGATAACAAATAAAAAGGGGGTTTCATGATGGAACAAAACAGTGCAACAGGTAATGAAAAGAAAGAACCTGTATGGCAGCCTGAAATTGATGAATTGAATCTACGCAAGTCCTTTGCGGAACAGATGGGAGGGCCGGCAGGTGTCGAACGACAGCACAAATCAGGAAAGTTAACCTGCCGCGAACGAATAGATAATTTGTTCGACCCGAATAGTTTCAGAGAGATTGGCGAGCTGAACGGTAAAGCTGAATATGATGAAAATGGCAAGCTGATCAAAGTTTCCCCGTCCAGTATGGTTATCGGCAAAGGGCTTATTGACGGGAAAAAGGTGGTAGTAGCAGCCGAAGACTTTACCGTCAAGGCGGGATCATCAGAACAAGCTTCGCCTGAAAAAATGATATTTGCCGAAAGACTGGCCCTCGATCATCTTATGCCAATGGTACGTTTAGTTGATGCAGTGGGTGGCAGTATTCGCCTGTTGGAGAAAAACCAATCTACAAAGATTCCCGGATATGACGGCTGGAATATCAATCTGGGCTTGGTTCCTATTGTGGCTGTGGCTTTGGGACCCTGTGCAGGATTAGGAGCCATGCGGGTAGTGGCTTCTCATTTTTCAGTCATGGTGAAGGATATCAGTCAGGTATTTGCTGCCGGTCCTCAGGTTGTTGCACCCGGTACACATGAAACGGTGACCAAAGAGGATTTGGGTGGAGTTCAGATTCATACCAAAGAAAGTGGTATGGTGGACAACAGGGCTGACAGTGAACAGGACGCTTTTGAACAAGTACGCAGATTTCTTTCCTATTTGCCGCCCAATGTATATGAGGCACCAAAACGGCAGGATACCGAAGATTCTCCGGATAGAAGAGAAGAAGCTTTAGCCTCCATCATTCCCAAAAACAGAAGATTACCATATAAAAGCAGGAAAATCCTTGAACTTGTTTTTGACAAAGGCTCCCTGTTTGAAATCGGGAAAGATCATGGATCATCGCAAATCACCATGTTGGGCAGGATAAATGGTTATCCTGTTGGCATATTGGCCAACGATCCGATGATCATGGGCGGCTCCATGACCCATACAGCAAGCGAGAAAATAATACGCTTTGTTGATATGTGCGATACGTTCCACCTGCCTGTTGTAAACTTTTTTGATCAGCCTGGAGTTGCGGTTGGAAGAAATGCAGAGAGTCATTCTACCCTGCGTATGGCAGTAAGGGCTGGAATGGCCATCAGCCAGGCAACGGTTCCGTGGTGTACCTTCTTTATTCGCAGAGCTTTCGGAGTTGCCGGGGCAATATACGAACCCAGATCAAGAGCCACCATTCGTTATGCATGGCCTTCCGCTTATTGGGGCTCCATACCCATTGAAGGTGGCGTAGAGGCAGCCTACAAGAGAGATATATTAAGTGCTCCCGATCCTCTGGCAAGACGCAACGAGTTGGTTGAATACTACAAGCGGTTTGAGACACCGTTTAGAACCGCTGAAAAATTCCTGATGGAAAATATAATTGATCCTCGTGATACCAGAGAAATTCTCTGCGATTGGATTGAAGAAGCATATGCCCAAATGCCCAGGCTGGTTGGGGTTAAAACCAGAACTATGAGAATATAATAATATTTCGTGGATACAAGATAAATTAAATTATAGGAGGAGATAAAATGGCACAAGTTGAAATCAAGTCTGATATTTCCGGTATGGTATGGAAAATAGATGTCAGTGCAGGAGCCAGCGTAAATGAAGAAGACGCCATAATCACACTCGAATCGATGAAGATGGAAATACCGGTAACTGCGCCCGCTAATGGTATTGTCAAAGAAATTCTGGTAAAAGAAGGCGACGTAGTGGAAGAAGAACAAACTGTGGCTATTCTGGAAGTATAATTTGAAGTATTCGCAGTGGAGGATAAAAGGATGTTTAATAAAATACTGGTGGCCAACCGTGGGGAGATAGCTGTAAGAGCAATCCGGGCATGCAAACTGATGGGTATTAAAACGGTTGCTGTATATTCCGAAGCTGACACAGAAGCACTGCATGTTTTGGAAGCAGATGAGTCCTATAAAGTTGGTCCTTCACCGGTAGCATTAAGTTATCTTAATATGGATGAAATAATAGCAACAGCGATCAAGTGCGGAGCTGAAGCTATACACCCGGGATATGGATTGTTGTCAGAGAATCCCGATTTTGCAGATAAATGTTCCAAACAAGGCATTGTTTTCATTGGACCGCCAACAGAAGCGATATCCAGCATGGGAATCAAGACGACTGCCAGGGAGATAATGAAAGCAGCCGGTGTTCCAGTGACGCCGGGCAGTGATCCGCTGGAATCGGAAGAACAAGCCCTGCAAGAAGCTTTGAGAATCGGATATCCGGTTATCGTTAAAGCATCTGCCGGGGGAGGCGGAATTGGTATGCAGGTTGTTGAAAGCCCGGAAAACCTGCAAAAAGCCTTTGAAACCTGCCAGGCCAGAGCAAAATCATCGTTTGGCAATTCTACAGTATACCTGGAAAAATACTTCGGTAAAGCCAGACACATTGAGATTCAAGTATTTGCCGATAAATTTGGTAATGTAGTGCACCTCGGTGAAAGGGAGTGCTCTATTCAAAGGAGACATCAAAAGGTTGTTGAAGAGTCTCCCAGTCCGGTGGTTAACAGTCAAATGCGAAGCCAAATGGGCAACGATGCTGTTAAAGCTGCCCAGGCAATTGGATACGTAGGAGCCGGTACAGTAGAGTTTCTGGTGGATGAAAACTTAAATTACTATTTCCTTGAAATGAACACCAGACTCCAGGTTGAGCATCCGGTTACTGAGATGGTGACTGGAACAGACTTGTTAATAGAACAAATTAAAGTTGCTGCCGGATATAAATTGTCATGGACTCAAAATGATATTGATATGAACGGACACGCCATTGAATGTCGGTTATATGCAGAAGATTCCTGTACCTTCAGACCTTCAACAGGAGTAATTACCAAACTGGTATTTCCTGAACTTGATCTGGAGGACGGAGAGTTTGTCAGGTTTGATTCCGGTATAAGAGAAGGATACAAAGTATCTGCATATTATGACCCGATGTTGATTAAAATCATTGTTAAAGCACCAACAAGACAAAGATCGCTGGAACTAATGTATGAAGTATTGGGAAAAACACAGGTTGAAGGTGTCAAAACAAATACGGCATTGCTCCAGTCAATTGTTTCTCACCCAAAATTCATGGCTGGGCATTTCTCTACCAGTTTTATTGAAAAAGAAATGTAAAAAACGAATTCTTCTTATTTGTCAAACTTGAACTTGCATGCGGGAACTTGGTATTATGACTTGGTAAGCTGGTGGATAGGAGAACCCCATGTTATGTGAAAAGTTCAAATAAAAATTAAACAAGACGGCTAGATTTAAAGGGCGGTTGGCCATATAAGCCAACCGCCCTTTATTTCGAACATATTGAAGCGGATAATATATGGTCTGAATCTTTTGCCAGCCGAACAGCTTTTCTCCATATCTTTTCTTTTATCACAACGCTCACGGGCTCAATATTTTATCTCTGCATGGCACAATAAATGTAGGCTCCTTTTGATAGGATAACTAAATGATTATTAAAATCATAAAATT
>JAGFXV010000095.1 GCA_017861475.1 Bacillota bacterium
GATGGCGACAATCCTTCGATATAATCAACATCGGGTTTGTCCATCTGACCCAAAAATTGACGGGCATAAGTTGACAGTGATTCCACATAGCGACGCTGGCCTTCACTGTAAATCGTATCAAAAGCAAGACTCGATTTGCCGGATCCGGACACCCCGGTAAATACCACCAGCTTGTCGCGGGGAATGCTGATATCTATATTTTTCAGATTGTGCTCGCGTGCACCTTTTACATAAATGTAATCTTTCATGCTATCCTCCAGATCTATCTGCGTTTATTGGCTTTCTTACTGGTTTGCATTTCTTTTATCATATCCCGAAGCTGGGCAGCCCGTTCAAAATCCAGGATCTCAGCCGCTTGCAGCATATCCTTTTCCATTTCCTTGATCAGTCGGATTCGTTCTTCCGGGGACATCTTTTTCCATTCCCGGACTGTATAATCAGCCGGCTCTTCCGCAACCGTAGCCTCCAAAGAAGCATGTACAGCCTTCCTGATTGTTTCCGGGGTAATACCGTGTTCCTGGTTGTAAACGGTTTGCTTCTGACGGCGCCGATTGGTTTCATCGATAGCCTGCTGCATGGAGGGTGTGACCCGGTCTGCATACATGATAACCTTGCCTTCCACGTTGCGGGCCGCCCGTCCTGAAGTCTGAATCAGTGAACGGCCGGAGCGCAGAAATCCTTCTTTGTCTGCATCCAGAATCGCCACCAGAGCAACCTCGGGAAGATCAAGACCTTCCCGCAGCAGATTGATGCCGATCAATACATCAAACTCTCCGCTGCGCAGATCTCTCAGAATCTCCATTCTATCCAGCGCTTCAATATCGGAATGCATATAACGCACTTTAATACCGGCATCTTCAAAATAGTCAGCCAGATCCTCTGCCATTCTTTTGGTCAGGGTGGTAACCAATACCCTGAATCCCTTCTCTACCGTAGTCTGAATTTCTGCCATCAAATCATCAATTTGATTCAGCGTGGAACGGACCTCGATCTCGGGGTCAAGCAGACCGGTCGGCCGGATTACCTGGTCGGCTACCTGCAGGCTGTGTTCGATTTCATAATCACCCGGCGTGGCGCTAACGTAAATGACCTGATTGATTTTACTGTCAAATTCATCAAATTTAAGAGGCCGGTTATCCAGCGCCGACGGCAGTCGAAAACCGTAACTGACCAGATTCTCTTTGCGGGAGCGGTCTCCGGCAAACATGCCCCGCACCTGCGGCACGGAAATATGTGATTCGTCCATAAACAGCAAAAAGTCCTTGGGGAAGAAATCCATAAGGGTATAGGGTGGTTCGCCCGCCTGTCTTCCTGTTATATAACGGGAATAATTCTCGATCCCTTTACAGTAGCCGATTTCCTTGATCATCTCCAGGTCAAAGCGGGTCCTCTGGCCGATACGCTGTGCTTCCAGCAGCTTGCCTTCCCGTTCAAACTGATTGAGCTGCAGCGCCAGCTCACTTTCGATTTCTTCCGCTGCGGCCAGCATTTTGTCCCGGGTGGTGGCAAAATGGGAAGCCGGAAAAATCATGGCATGCATTTGCTTGCCCAGAACTTCACCGGTCATCGGTTTAAATTCCACAATTCGTTCGATTTCGTCGCCAAAAAGTTCTACGCGCAGGGCCTTGTCCCAGGAGGAGGCAGGAAATATTTCCACAACATCGCCCCGCACCCGGAAGTTGCCACGGAAAAAGGTCATTTCATTACGCTCATAATGGTTCTCGACCAGTTTCCTCAATAGAAGCTCCCGCGGCATCTGGGTGCCAGGCCGTAGAGAAATAGCCATTTCATAATAATCCTGCGGTGCGCCCAAACCATAAATACAGGAAACACTGGCCACAATGATAACATCCCTGCGCTCCAACAGAGATGCCGTGGCAGAATGACGGAACTTGTCAATCTCATCATTGATGGACGAGTCCTTTTCGATATAAGTGTCCGTCTGCGGCACATAAGCTTCCGGCTGATAGTAATCATAATAACTGATGAAGTATTCGACCGCATTATCGGGGAAGAATTCCTTAAACTCGGAATACAACTGACCGGCCAGCGTTTTGTTGGGGGCCATTACCAGAGCCGGTCTTTGCAGAGCCTGAATAACCTGGGCCATAGTATACGTCTTGCCTGAGCCGGTGACCCCCAGCAGGGTTTGCGCACGGTAGCCCTGCTGCAACCCTTCCACCAGTTGCCGGATCGCCTGGGGCTGATCTCCGGACGGCAAATAATCTGAATGCAATTGAAATGGTTTCATAACAATCCCCTTTTGGGCAGTATTCGAGGCGAACAAATGCTCTTTTTTATTATACTATAATATAATAACTGCCCTGACAAGCAAGGCAGTTGGGAAAATTATAATTTTACTTTTTAATTAAAATTTGCCGGGTCTGATTGATTCAACCAGATCCTGTCTGATTTTATCCAGACCGGCAAAATCCATGGCCCCGGCGTAAATTTTTTTCAATTCATGCTGGTTATAACTGCTCTTTTCCAATTGCTGCCTCGCTTTCAGCAGCAAGTTTTCCAGATCTCTGCTGTTGATGGTGTTCTCCTGATTATTCTCTTCATAGCCTTCCATGTATAAACTTAAATCTATCACCACATCCCAGGGCTTGAGCGGGATGTCGGCTGAACTGGCTTCGATCAGGGCGATTTGAAGATTACGGATGATTACCATAACCAGATTCTCGACTTCCAGTCCGCAATGATAATATTCGAGGAAATAGCCGCTGTCTTTGACTATGCGGCCCAGTTCAGCGATAATCTTGCTCTTGCCGCTGCCGGCTGGTCCCTTAAAAATATAGCGTTTCTGGCAATTATGACTCAGTTCATGCACATAATCCACCCATCCATCAATGGTTAAAACACCGGCAAAGTAATGTTTTTCACCGGAGCGGTTCTCAACGATTTCACTGCCCAGCTGCTTTACCAGTTGATCGATTTTTTCCATGTTAATATGGCGGGAATTGAGGCGGCGCTGTTCTGCTTTTAGCCTGCCAAGTTCTTTAAGCAGATCATAGGCTTTTTGCTGCGAAAGCTCTATGTTATCAACCAGTTCAACGATCTGCATCCGCTGCGCTTCGATCGCGGCCTGGTCCCAGTATTCACCCAAATTGATCAAATGTTCCTTGACTCCAGGATAATGAGGATCGATGCTGGCAGGCAGACTGCCGTTGACAACTGCCAAATTTAGCTGCGGGATATACACTCCGTCGGGTGTAATCGAATCAAGGGCTGAAATCCAGAATTCCACCTCCAAACCCTGTTCCGACAATATCTCTCCCACCAGACGGATAAATGTTGATCGTCCTGAGCCGGGTGCACCCTTCAAAATATAGACCCGCTCCAGATCTTTGATCAGATCAGGTATAAATGTATAATATCCCCGGGTGGTGTGACTGCTGGCAAATACATAACGAATCAAGCCCCGGTTGTTCACCCTCATCCCTCTTCTCATCAGGTTTTCTTTACTATATTCAGAACGTCAACCAAAGGTGAACAAAATTGTCAGGAAAGATGTTAGTACCCTGTTAACTCTAAAACCTATATATTCTCGTCGGTTAAATTTGTACATGACTGCGTTGTCGTCAATCGCAATACGGCCAGTATTGCTCAATCCTCCGTCTTGTCCTGTACAAATTTTCCGCGATGAATAATATACACTTTTTAGAGTTAACAGGGTACTATGCCAGCAGAGTTTTTAGTTTTCTCCAAAGGAAACGAGCCAGAAAAAAATATCGATCCTCCTGCCAGACCAGATAAGCGCTGGCACCCGTCTCAGGAACCGGTACGATATTTCCGATACGGTTACGGGCTGGATGCCAGGTCAAATCAAGCATACGGTCAGAACGCTTGATCTGCAAATTGAGTTTTAGCTGGTCTTGCTTTAACAATTCCCGCAGATCTCCGTAACTGTTAACCGTGCAGCCGTTGGCCTGTATTATAATATCTCCAGATTTAATCCCTGCGCGCTCCGCACTACTTCCCCTGACAACCTCCATGACCATCGATCCCGGTTCTGTTTTGATATAAAGAGGGTAACGACTTTCCTCTCGCATGCCCAGCCAAATCACCAATTCATGCCCCAATGGGCTGAAAACGGCAGCCAGCCAAAGAAAAACCGGGAACCGGGAAGACAGTACCGCCATTGACAGAAGCAGCAATGAAAAGAGACAGAGCAACAAGGCCGAACGACGGCTGGCCTGTTGTGGTGTGCGGGTCGTGCAGATCTCCCCGTAGCCCAGCACGGCCATGACCGGAACGATTGTAAACGCCTGTTGCCCGACAAAGCTACTGTAATCATGTAACAATGGCCACCACGAAGGCATTTCCAGCCCTGCAGCAGCAGCACCAGGAAAACCGACACTGATTAATGCCAACAATGGGATGGGCCAAAAAAATTGCAGGTTGAATCCTCCACAAAGCTTTTCATGTCTTTTAATATAAACTACGGGAGGATGAAACGTTCCGTTGAGCAATATCAGCAGACTTTCAACCATATGCAGAACTGCTACCAGCCCCATCAATTGTGGTATGCTGGTGCGGGGAAACCCGAATAAAAGATTGGTGAGCGCAATGATGCCTGCGGCATAGGCAAAACAAATAAACCTCGGCTGAATCAGCATTATCAGCAGGGCTGATACCCATAGTGCAGTAATGCTGATACTGCTAAGGTCAATCCCCAGGAATACCAGTAAAATACTTCCTGCCATACCGCCCAACAGGCCCAGTAATGTAGAATAAAAAGCGGATTGTAAAGAGAAATCCGGATGACTCTTAAAAAATGACGTGGAAATTCGTTGCTGACGTTTATTCTGCCAAACAACCAGCAGAAAAATCATTCCCCATAAACCCATAAAAAATGGGGAAGTAAAGGTATCAACCAACACTTGCCCCATCATCTTTGATATTGCTGCGACCAGTTCCAAAAACCCACCTCCAGGTTTACAGAATCTGCTCTTTAAGTATCTGCAATGCCCTTTCCATTTGTAGATCCTGTCCCTCTGCCCCAGAATTCTTGACAACATAATCAGGATTTATACCAATTTTGTTGATATCCGTCCCGTCAGGAGTAAAATACTTCTGGGTGGTCAGTTTTAAAGCCCCTCCGTCCCGCAGCGGGAAAACCGTTTGCACCACGCCTTTGCCGTAGGTCTTTTCCCCGACCAGCACCGCTCTTTTATTGTCCTTCAGGGCACCGGCCAGAATTTCCGAGGCACTGGCGCTATTGCCGTTCACCAGAACCACCATGGGCAATTTTACACTGCCTGCTTCCGCCCGATGAACCGTTTCTTCGCCTTGCGCATTCTTCACACTGACTACTTCCTTGTCTTCCAGGAAAATATCTGCAATTGCAATGGAAGCCTCAAAATCTCCGCCGCCATTATCCCTCAAATCCAATATAATTCCCTTAATATCTTTTTCATTTAAACGGTTCACGCTATCGGCCATTTCCTGAGCGGAACGGGCATGAAACTGATTTAATTTGATATATCCGATGGGTACTCCATCGCCGATCACTTTGTCCTCCACGGAAGGGACATTAATAATCTCACGAATAATTTTGAACTCGTATTCCTTGCCCTCGTCAGGACGTAAAACTGCCATATCCAGTTGCGTACCGGGCTCACCCCGCATCAGATGAACCGCTTCATCCTGCGTCATGTGGATCGCACTTTGATCATTGATCCGGGTAATAATGTCTCCGTTTTTCAACCCGGCCCGCGCAGCCGGCGTACCTTTGATAGGCGAAACGATCCCCAGTCTCCCGTCATCAAGTTCCACTACGTAGACGCCTATCCCTCCGAATTCCGCATTAAGTTGCAGTTCCAGTTCTTCCCACTGCGATTTGTTCAGGTATTTGGAATAGGGATCATCTAACGAAGAAACGATCCCGGCCGTTGCTCCCTCAATCATCTTGTCAGTATGCGGTTCATACAAAGATTGAGATTTCATCAAGCCGACGACTGTCAGCAAGCTGCTCAAACCGCTGGAATTGGTAACAAAAATAAAAGCCAGTGCCAGAAATCCCAGCAGGCCGAATATCGCAAAAAAAGCAACTATTCCTTTAATAAATTTATTATTCTTCAAAACCACACCACCATACTTAATATTATTATCGGTTCGTCGTTAATATGTTACCGCAATTACAAATTCAATACAAATAATTATGGTAAACAATTCCTGACATAAACCGCCCTTATTTATGCCAAAAAAAAATGAGCCCAGGGCTTCAGGTTAAAACCCTTGACTCACTGCTTACTGCACATTAATCATACATATGAATGCGGATTGACCGGAGTACCGTTTACCCTCACCTC
>JAGFXV010000096.1 GCA_017861475.1 Bacillota bacterium
AAAATCAAGCGCAATTTCAAAACATGGTCAAAGAAACTGTGATGAATACCTACGAAAATGTAGAAAATGTAAATAAAGCTAATTAGCAAGCAAATGGAGGTAATTACAATGGGGGATAAAAGTCCTAAAAACAAGGAAAAAAAGAAGAAGAAGGCCGAAAAGAAAGTAATGGCTCCAATAGCTGCATCGATAGAGCCAGCGAACAAGCCCCAATAAAACGGCCCAATACCCAGTAAATAAGTCGCCATAATAACAAGTAATTTTGCTTATGCCCCTGTCGCCAGGACAGGGGCATTTTTTTTTAGAAAGTCATCCACTCACCGTCATGAGGAATATATACTTGTTCAGTAAGGGAATTCTCTTCACTGTATTCCATTAACTCTTGTCTCGTTAACGTGCAATGGTTCCAGGCTTCAAGATGAACTGCGATTATTTTCGAGGTCGGTAAGGTTTTACTGACGGACAGAATATCTTCCTTGGTCATGGTTATCGGATCACCGCTGCTGAATTGGGCATAACCAGCAAAGCACACTATGACCTGAGGCTGATATTTTTCCAGTGCATCCTGCACCTCCTGGCACCAAATGGTATCACCAGCAATATAAAGAACTGGCTCTCCAGGGGATTCAAGCACAAAACCGGATACAGGCCCCATTTTTTCGCCGATCCTGCCGGTACCATGTTGACCAGCAGTTCTAGTAATGGTAATTCCATTCCACTCATACGATTTATCAATAACATGCACGTTGGTAAACCCTGCCTTAAGAATTCTTGCTTCATCCGCCGGTTGGCCGAAGAGCAGGCAGCTGTGCGGCAATAATTCTATGGCTGCGTTATCAAAGTGATCCAGGTGAGTATGGGTTACCATTATTGCGTCGATATTAGTCAATGCCAGAGGATCCACCGATAAATTAACCAGCGGATTGGCGGAATTATTGGCTACACCAGGAATTGCTGCCACCGTTCCTGCATTACTTAGCATGGGATCTACTAGAATCC
The DNA here is from genome assembly GCA_017861475.1 of Bacillota bacterium. Taxonomy (GTDB): domain Bacteria; phylum Bacillota; class Syntrophomonadia; order Syntrophomonadales; family Syntrophomonadaceae; genus Syntrophomonas_B. The sequence continues at coordinate 1,000 of JAGFXV010000096.1, forward strand.
GGTTTCCTTTAATGTCAATAAGCATGGTAGCGTGCCGGAGCTGTTGAATTTTCATAATAAATACCTCCATCCCGCGTAATATAATCATTATTACATAATATTATTTAGTCAGCATAATGTAATGGCAGAAGTGACTATTTATGAGGATGGAAATAATCTGTGTGAAGTTGCAGACCAGCCGAAAACGAAAACTGCTGGATGAGCTGCAGAGGATTCAAAACGAAATAAGCCAGGGTCTAAGCCCCGGCTATTTCTTGCAGTCTTTGCTGAATCACAACGGCATCCGGTTCGATAGGGGTGCTTTTCCATCTTGGAATATGCCGGGACAGCCAACCCGATTTATATAACAAAAACACTAGTGCTATAGTCAAGCTCAAAAGTATGGCTTTGTTCATGAAATAAACCTCCTCTTCAGTTATTTTCAAGACATACTATAAAACAATACGTTGCATCATTAGGCAAAACTAATGTGTCCCAGGCAGAATTTTATTAAAGTCTGGGATTATCCAGCCAGTTGGTGAAAAATCACAGGCCTGCGCACGCAGTAGGTAGGTTGAAGTTCAATCTTGTATACAATATACTTTTACTGTAAGAATAGGAGGCTGCTCTCTATGGATGATAACCTGAAATCCTTATTAGTCATTGCCATAATGGTGTTACTGGCATATTTGTCGACCCGCTACGGTAAGAGCTGAAAGAAATAATTGGCTTTCTGTGTTGAAAGCGCCAAATCAAAACATCGCTTCCATGAGGTTGGATTTTTTGTCTCTTATATAGGTACCCCTGCTTTTTGCTACCAGCTTCCCCGCGTTGTTGAACAAGTCGGCTTCAATTACTATTAAAGTCTGGCCGGCATTTATCACATAACCCTCAGCGGTCAGTTCGGTTTCTTCAAAAACAGGCGCAAAATAGTTTAGACTCATATCTACCGTGCGGGCGATATGCCCCAGGGTCAGGCCAGCCATACCCATGACATTGTCTGCCAAAGCTGCTATGATTCCGCCATTCACCCTTCCAGCGTATGATGAGTATTCTGGATCTAAATGCATTTTTAACCCGGCTGCACCTTCCCCCAGGTACATGAATTTAAAGCCTAAAGTCCGAAAAATAGGAGAATGTTCTTGAATACTGCAGATTACATCGAAAATACCCTTGGCGATCCCTTTATTTTCGACCTCTGATTTGTGCACGCTATAATCCCTCCTTGTTAATTTAAGGGTTTTTGTAAGCTTAGCTTCGTTCTTATGTCCTGTTGCATTCCCTGCACTGCACGGTAAAGTTTTAACATACCAGGGAAAAAATGCCTGCCGGGATACTTTTAATAATTTATGTTAAAATAAAAAAGCTAACGTTAATAAATACTGGATCGAAATATGAGAGGCGGGGGACAATGCTAGGCAAAACCATTGAGGAAATTAATGTCGGTGACTCAGCCAATTTCACCAAATCTGTAACTGACTATGATGTCTATTCGTTCGCTGGGGTCACTGGTGACTTTAATCCAGCTCACATAAACACAGTATATGCCAGTGAAACTTCATTCCACAAGACAATCGCCCATGGGATAGTATCAGTCGGTTTCATTTCCAATATACTAGGGACTCAACTTCCCGGGCCCGGCAGCATTACCGTCAGCCAGGAATGCGATTTTCGCAGGCCGGTCTATATCGGCGATACAATAACCGCTACCGTCGAGGTGACTAAAAAGGACGAAGCCAAAAACCGGGTATGGCTGCGCACTTATTGTACCAACCAGAGGGGTGAACTGGTAGTCGACGGTGAGGCTAAAATGATGCCGGTCAGAAAGAAGCCTGAAAAAGGGTAGCCTTCGAAAACAAAAGAAGATTTTAAACCCGCCTGGATCGGCGGGTTATTTGCCTTAACCATCGGCCAGCGAGCGCTTGACCGCCCACTCTCTAATTATCAGACAGATCTGAGCATTACCTTTGTTGGTCGAATGTCAAGTTGAGGTTGATAGCCTCGTCGATGTTTCATGGTCCTAACCGGGCGTTTCGTCATCCTCCTATTGAGAAAATGGAACCAAATTGGCTATATTGAAAGGACCCGGAAATATTTACCCACATATTAATATTGCGGCAGTTGTTTCACAGTTCAACAACAATAAGCGATGCCTAAAGGAGGGATATCTTATTCGAAAGCATGTGAGCAGCATTATTCTCTTGTTTTTAGTATTAATTTGCACAGCCATCATTCCGACGCAAGCCGCCCAGGCAGCTGATCCCGAGGATGTAGTCCTGGTGCAGTCTACGCAAGCCTCTGATGTACAGCTACAGCAAAAATATCTAGCCAATCTGGATTATTACATGGGAAGTATTGACGATATTTTTGGTGCCCAGGCGATTGAGGCAGTCAAGCAATTCCAAGTCAAAGTCAGTTTGACCGTCGATGGTATAGTCGGCGCAGATCCAGCCAATACCCTTCTACAGCAAGAAATTCCAACCCCTCCCGCCACAGTCACCCCATCTCGCGGAGCCATATCCCGTGCTTCATTGTCCCGTTCCAGCCAGGATATAGATTGTCTGGCCCGTACTGTCTATGGGGAGGCCAGAGGGGAATCCTTTGAGGGCCAGGTGGCGGTAGCCGCAGTAGTTTTAAACCGGGTGGAGTCAGGTCGGTTCGGAAATGGTATCCGAGAGGTTATCTTCCAGCCAAATGCCTTTACCGCAGTAAGAGACGGACAGTATTATTTGCAGCCCAATGCTGCCAGCTATGAAGCAGCCCAAGCAGCCCTGAATGGATGGGATCCAACCAATGGGGCGGTCTATTACTGGAATCCGGTCACGGCAACCAGTAGATGGGTCCGCACCCGTACAGTAATCAACACCATAGGCAATCATGTTTTTGCAGTCTAGACCTAATGCCCATATACAGAGATTAATACAGTGCGTCAAGAGCCGAATTTTGGTTTAACCGGTCATGTAATAGTATCATAGGATACAGCAAAGTCACTAAAGCTCCGCGGCGGCAACGCTGAGGGGCTTTTTTGAATGGAGGCAGGCGGGTGATTCAAAGGAACCAATGCCCAGGATTTTCCTCACTGCACACGGTTACAGCCAAAAACAGCTTGAACTAAGCCGCATGTAATGTGTCATGCGCTGCTGATATTCAATCCTTCAATTGTTGCCTTTTAATTGGTAGACTAGTTATGTATTAAGATATTATGGAACCAGAATAACAAACAGGATTATTTAAAGGGGAGTAATGATGAAAAGATTTACCTTCATGTTTATTGCAGTTTTATTATCTATTTGTTTTATGACTAGTCCTACAGCCGCATCCCCTCCCCCAGTAATATTTATTGATGGTAGCCAGTTGTCTTTCGATGTCCCCCCTGTGATTGAAAACGGAAGAACCCTAGTTCCGGTAAGAGCTATCTTTGAAGCCCTGGGTGCCTCGGTAATGTGGGATGAAGCCACGCAGACAGTGACTGCTGCCAAAGCCAATACCGAGATAAAACTTACCGTTGCTCAAAATACAGCTTACAAAAATGGTACCGCCGTTGCCCTGAGTACTCCTCCTATAGCGGTCGAAGGGAGAGTCCTTGTGCCGCTCAGGTTTGTCAGTGAAGCATTAGGGGCAGAAGTAGCCTGGAATGAGGAAAAACAAGCCATTGGCATTAAGTCTGCTCCGTCATCAAGGGTTGATGAGACTTTGCCGATACATCAATATTCAGAAACAGAAGTCACTGGGGATGAATCACAAAAAGATTCGGCAGTTCAGCCTACTTTCTCATCAAGTATTAAAAAGATTTTTTCTATGATTCTGAATCATCAAGCTGTTCTGATAGCAATATTCCTGATTGGTGCAGGGATACTGTTGGGGGCACTTTTCCTGAGAAGATCAGGAAGCAGGGGAGCAGGTAAGCAGCCCGAAATCCACGATACGACTGAAACCCAATATCAGGAAGGAGTAAGTTTAATCCAACAACACCGTTGGGCAGATGCCAAGTTAGCTTTAATTTCTCTATCGATAGATGGATACGAGGAATCAGAACCACTGTGTAATTATGCCGCGGCGCAGGAACACTACCTGGAGTCTATTAATCCCGGTGCTGCAGATCCATATTGGGCCGCATTTATGGCCGACTATTACTGCCGAAAAATATCTGACCTTTATGCTGGCACCTTCAAGGATGAAATAATGGAATTTAAAATTGTGTGTAAAAGCAATTTAGCAATATTGGAAAAAGACCCGGTTGCACAAAAGCAACATGAGACCCTGCAGGAACAACAGAGACAAATACAGCCGGTGCCGAAAGAGGCAGAATAGTCACAGTAGAGTGAAGTCATTGGTGTCAAAAGAGAAAAAACCATTTGCTTCCATATGATTTCTGGAGTATAATTTGCAATTGGGAATTGGAAATTTTTAAGGAATAATTCCATCACTATATTGAAGCCACAGTCAACCTGTAAATTGCTTTACTTAAGTCGATTTTCCCACTCAACACTATTCACCGCTTCGATGCGGGTGTTTGCTAAAAGTTGCAGTTGGTGAGGTAAGATAAAATATAGGAGAAGAGGGAGAAAGGGTATTGGTATCTGAATTATTAGTGAGCGAAGTGCTAGACACCAACGCTATGACTGCACTGATTGTCTCCAAGGACGGGACCGTTGACTTCATTAATAAAACTTATTTATATATTCTGGGGAAATCCGAAGAAGAGGTCATCGGACAGCACATTGGCGATATAACTCCGGAAAGTAAGACTCTGACCGTTATCAAAACTGGTAAAGCGATTGTTGGCTACAACTGGTCTATGAACGGCTATACTATGATCGCCTGTGCATTGCCTTTGATAAGAAATGAAGAATTAGTTGGATGCTTCGCTTATAGCCTTTTTATGGATATATTGGAGGCCAAGGATCTGGTCGACAACATTATGACGGAACTAAACATGTACCGGGATGAGGTCCGTAACCTGCATTCCGCCCGGTATTCTTTTGAAGATATTATTGGAAAATCCGAAAATATTGAGGAGATCAAGTACTTGGCCCAGAGGGCAGCTTTGCATCCCTCCATTACGGTGCTGATTAACGGAGAAAGCGGCACCGGTAAAGAGTTGTTCGCCCAAGCTATACATGGAGCCAGTAACCGGTACATGATGCCATTCATAAGGGTTAACTGTGCTGCCATACCAGAACACCTATTGGAGGCAGAACTGTTTGGTTATGAGGATGGCGCCTTTACAGGAGCCCGTAAAGGTGGGAGTCCTGGTAAGTTTGAATTAGCCAA
>JAGFXV010000097.1 GCA_017861475.1 Bacillota bacterium
CACCGATGATCTTTCCTTCATATTCAATTGGTATGCGGGATACGATGTGCCCTTTACCTAAAAGCTCCCATCGATCAGCAATAAGCGGCCGGCCTGTTTGTATAACTTCCATTAACCTGGTGGTCGGGAATACCTCAAGTACGTTCTTGCCAATTATTTCTTCCCGCTTTACTTCCAGTTCATTGGCATAATACTCACTGAAAAGCATGATCTGACCACTCGCATCAATGATGATGGCACCTTCAAAGCCGGCAAATATTGTTTCCAATACTTTCCATATATTTTTATCCAAATTAGCCAGTCCCGTCAAGAGTCTTACCCCCCTGCCCTTCGGATAAAACCATTTATCAGAAGATCATCCCGAATTTAATCGGAATTCAAATTGCCATATACTAATTACTAGTATATGGCAATCTTGGATAGTAAGCACTCAAATTTTTTTTGGTTTATTTAGAAATAACTCTCTGGACACTCAGTGAACTATTAAAAAGAAATTCGATTGGTTCGCGACCAAATTTTCATTTCCTTGGCTGCTTTTATCAATTCATCACGAAAATCAGGATGAGCGATATTGATCAATGATTCTGCTCTTCCCCATATGGAACGGGCTTTCATATTTACTTTTCCATATTCCGTCACAACATAATGAACCTGGGTACGCGGAACGGTTACGATACCCCCTGGAGTAAGCAACGGTTTTACCCGGGATTGTAAATTGCCTTCTTTGTCTTTATACGTCGAAGAAAAAGCCAAAAAACTTTTCCCTCCCTTGGAATGAAAAGCCCCAACAACAAAATCAAGCTGACCGCCAGTACCAGAGATTTGTCTGATTCCTGATGATTCAGAACATACCTGAGTAAAGAGATCGATTTCCAGAATATTATTGATCGATACGACGTTATCATTTCTGGCTACGTCTTCAGGACTGTTGGTTGTATAAACAGCCGATGAAGCACACTGGGGATTATCATCTAAAAAGTCATATGTGTCTTTGGTGCCAAGAGAGAAAGAAAAGGTACTTTTATTTATATCACGTGCCTTTCTGGCGTTGGTTACCCGGCCGGTTTCATACATTCTCACCATCGAATCACAGAACATCTCACTTTGAATACCAAGGTCCCTGAGGTCAGAATCTGCAATCATATTGCCGATTAAATTTGGAAGTGCGCCGATTCCTAATTGGATACAGGAACCATCCACAATTTCTTCGACGATATATTCGGCAATTTTGCGTTCCTCAGGAGTCGCTGCCGGCGACGGAGGGGTAGCAAAAATTGGTACATTGGATCCTTCTATTATGTAGTCGATTTCACTGATATGCACATATTCATCACTTCCACCGAGGCAGCGGGGCATATTTTCATTTACTTCAACGATTGCTACCTTGCATTTAAGAGCCATGCCCCGATTATGGGAATTTCCAAGTCCAAAATTAAAACATCCCGCTTTATCCATGGGGGCTACCTGCGCACACCAAACGTCCGGCCAGCAATCTGCAAAATCATCGTTATAGGCCATCATGGTTGCCTCATGGTAATTAAAAGGACAATGACAGGCCAGGCCAAAATCTCCAGCCGCGCGATCAATAGCGGTAAAATACCAGCTGAAATATTGAAAAGTTTTCTGCTCCGTATCGTTTTTAATTACTTCCGGAACCGGTAAAACCGTCCCGGTTCCCCGAACGCTTACATTAGAAAGACCATCACCGGCTCTTTTGGATAAAGCAACATCAAAGTCAACTGGCTTAGTGGCGAACATACCGTAATCGACAACATAATTTGATTGAACCAGTTGGGCCGCTTTTTCAGGTGTGATAAGTTTCGCTTTGTACTCATCCAGATAAGTTTTTCTCATAGTCTTCCTCCTATCTTTCCCCTATCAATGATTTAAGTATCTGTTTAAATTGAACAGGTGTAATCGGAGTAGCCTATTACAGCCACCCATGTTGCTTGGCATTGAAGGTAAGCTCTTCGCGGAAATCTGGGTGAGCGATATTGATTAGATTCTCGACTCTCCAGGAGATGGCTCTATTCCGCAAATTGACCGCTCCATATTCGGTAACCACCCATTGCACATCATTGCGAGAGGTGGAGATAGTTGTCCCCTGAGGAAACATATCGAGGATACGGGAATGGACTTTCCCATCTTTATCTGTACGAGTGGAAGGCAAGGCAATAATACTCTTGCCGTTTTTGGCCATTTGGGATCCTAAAACGAAGTTCATCTGTCCGCCGGTAGCACTATATTGATAAGTGCCGATCGATTCCGCAGCTACCTGACCGGTCAGATCAACCATCAAAGCATTATTTACCGAAACCATGTTGTCATTCTGGCGAATAATACCAGGATCATTTACATTTTCTATTTCAAAACCCAAAAACGTTTCATTGTGATCCATGAATTCCCAGAGTTCTTTCGTTCCCACACAAAACGTATAGGGTACTATGCCACGCAGAATGGATTTTTTACTGCCGTTGGCAGCACCGCATTTGATCAATTCCATAACTGAGTTGGATACAACTTCAGTATGAAAGCCCAAATCATTCTTATTTTTCAGAAAATGGCCAATGCAATTGGCCAGTCCGCCCAATCCCAACTGTATGGTTGAGCCGTCCGGAATCATATCTGCAACAATCATGGCTATTTGTCTTTCAATCGGCGTGATGGGAATTTCAGGTATTTCAAACAACGGGGCATTATTTTCAATAATCGCGTGACATTGAGAAACATGGACCTGGAAAACATCGCTGCACAACCAAGGGGTATTCTCATTGACTTCAACGATTAAATTTTCTGCCCGGTCGGCCAATCTTTTGGTACACAATCCGCCAAAGCAGGAACGATTCATAAATCCATTTTCATCGGGCGGGGTAACTACAGCCGCTACCTTGTTGATTTTGGTCTCGTCCAACCACCGCCCCAAGCTGCCCAAGTGATTGGGGACAAAATCAACGGTGCCAAAACTCATGCAATAACGTTCAGCCGGCCCGATAAATACTGTTTCAACTCGAAAACTATCCTTGTATTCGGGCTTCATATAATCATGAAAAGCCAAGGCAAATCCTTGGCATAACACTACATTCCTCAATTCCTCTGACCTTTTGGCCAATGCGGCTGAAAATGCGGGAGGTATTCCGGTCCCTCCCTGCATGGCAATCCGATCATTGTCTTTGATAAGCTTGGCTGCCTCTTCCGGAGTTTTAAGCCTCCGTTTGTATTCCTCTCTCCAATCCATTTATTGTCCCCCTTTGTATTTTGTAATAGCCAAATATTTGCTTGCTGTGTAGAATATAAAGAACACTGCGATTTACATATGGCTTTTGCAAAATACATACCAGCATTACTACCTTATGAACATGGCATTTAAAAGCCTTTTAAGATATGTATGAATCTTTGTAATTTTATGAATGTTGCGAATTTTATATAGCCTGTTGCGTGTTTTATGCAAATACATTCGCTCTTTATCTATGTTTGCTATTGTTTGTAGTAATATTTATACATGTGTTGATAATTACTACGCTTTTATTGTTGGTCGTTTCCTTTATTTTTCAGGCAAACAATTCTTAACAAGTCAAAATCCGCCCGGTCCTAACACATTCAGTTTTAGTACCAAGCGGATTTTATTTTATGAGTTAAATTAATTGATTATTTAGGCCAAATGCCCATAAAAAAAGAGCCCTGCAAAGAGCTCTTTTAGTTGGCAATTGTTATTTAATTTCTATGCCAGCGCCGGCTTCTTCAAGTTTGGCTTTGATATCATTGGCTTCTTCTTTATTGACTTTCTCTTTAACCGGTTTGGGAGCAGCATCAACCAGGTCTTTGGCTTCCTTAAGACCGAGACCGGTGATTTCTCTGACTACCTTGATTACATTGATTTTCTTGTCGCCAACTGATGCCAGGATAACATCAAACTCAGTCTGCTCTTCTTCAACAGCGGCAGCAGCAGCAGCCGGAGCAGCAGCAACAGCTACGGGAGCAGCGGCACTTACACCAAATTCTTCTTCCAGAGCTTTAACCAGTTCGGACAATTCCAGAACGGTCAGACCTTTTACAATATCAATAACTTCTTGAACTTTACTCATTTTAAATATCCTCCTTAAATTTTAAATAATTTAGCCCTAGTCCCTCGGGCGCAAGTATCTGTAAATTTTGATGGTTTTCTCATCACTAACTGGCTTTTTGTTCCCGTATCTGATCCAGCGCCCGAGCCAAACCTGTAATGTTGGCATTCAGTACACGTACGAATGATGTGATCGGGGCCTGCATGGTTCCCAGCACGGTAGCCACCAAAACTTCACGTGAAGGCAGATCGGCCAGATTTTTAATTTTTTCCGGCGTAATCACTTGTCCTTCCAGAAGTCCCATTTTAATTTCAAGGTTCTTGTGGGTTTTGGCAAATTCAAACAAAACCTTGGCCGGAGTGACCGGATCATTATGACTTATTATGGCTGCATTTGGTCCGCTGATCAAGTCGGCCATATCGCCATTGCCTAATTCTTTAAGCGCAAAACGCAGCATGGTGTTTTTCAAAACTTTGACTTCGACCCCGGGAACACGCAATTTGTTTCTCAGTTCTGTCATTTCATCTACTTTTAAACCGCGATAATCAGTAAAGACGATCAGCATTGATTTTTCCAGGTGTTGTTTGATCTCTTCAACAATCAGTTGTTTTTCTTCGATTTTGGGCATTCATTTTCACCCCCTTATGATTATTTTAAATACCCATTTTGTCATGGTCAGAGAAATTGAAAAACCTCTGCAAATAGGCTTGCAGAGGTCATTAACGTTCTTGGCAGAACATTTAATATTTCACTAACCTCAGCAGGCAAATTGAAACATTTTTTAAGGCTTGCGCCACCAGCTATCTACAGTTATCAATTTTCAATTTTACATTTAAATCATTCTACTTGTTTGCGGCCATAATTACAAGCGGATTGATTTTTATGCCAGGGCCCATTGTTGAGCAGATGCTTACCGAACGCATATACTGGCCTTTGGCTGCTGCCGGTTTGGCTTTGATCAACGCCTCGGCAAATGCATTCAGATTTTCCTGAAGTTTTTCGACTTCAAAGGATACCCTGCCAATGGGAGCATGCACGATGGAGGTTTTGTCAACCCTGTATTCGATACGGCCGGCTTTTAATTCGTTTATGGTACGTTCGATATCAAAAGTTACCGTTCCTGATTTGGGGTTGGGCATCAAACCTCTTGGTCCAAGTATTTTTCCGAGTTTACCAACCACAGCCATCATGTCCGGTGTGGCTACTGCTATATCAAAATCGAACCAGCCGCCCTGGATCTTTTCAGCCAGTTCCTCCCCACCCACATAATCTGCACCAGCCTGTTCTGCTTCCTTGACTTTTTCACCTTTGGCAAATACCAGTACTTTACGTGTTTTGCCGGTTCCATTGGGAAGAGATACAGTACCTCTGACCTGCTGGTCAGCATGCCGGGGGTCTACACCCAACTTGATGTGAACCTCAACGGTTTCGTCAAACTTGGCCGTCGCAATTTCTTTCACCAGATTAAGTGCTTCCTGCGGATCATATAGCTTGCTTTTTTCAATTTTTTTGATTGCATCGGAATAAGCTTTGCTTTTTTTCATAATTTAATCCTCCTTAGTGGTTAGCGGAATTTTCCTCCCACTTGTTTAACAGTATTAAATACTGTTACCGCCTTTGCGGGCTATCTGGTAGCCTGCTGCGGATTAATCAACTACTTTTAGACCCATACTGCGAGCGGTTCCTTCAATCATTCTGACTGCAGCATCCAGATCAGCAGCATTAAGGTCTTCTTTTTTCATTTCGGCTATTTCCACCAGTTTGGCACGATTTACCGTACCTACCTTTTTCTTGTTGGGTTCTCCGGAACCTTTTTCAACATTGGCAGCTTTCTTAAGCAAATCTGATGCCGGTGGTGATTTAAGTACGAAGGTAAAGGATCTATCCTCATATACGGTTATTTCTACCGGTACAATAAATCCGGTCTGGTTCGCAGTTTTAGCATTATATTCTTTACAGAAACCCATAATGTTAACACCATACTGACCAAGCGCAGGTCCTACCGGGGGTGCAGGTGTTGCTTTGCCTGCTTTGATTTGCAGAGAAACTTTGCCCATAACCCTTTTGGCCACAATTACACCTCCTTACAGTTTGTCTATTTGTTCATAATCCAGTTCAACAGGGGTTTCCCTGCCAAACATGGAAATACTGACTCTTACCTTGCCGCGGTCTGGCAGCAATT
>JAGFXV010000098.1 GCA_017861475.1 Bacillota bacterium
ATCTACATAAATATAATCAAAGCGGCGACAGTTACGTGATAAAATATCCAACGCTCTGAAAACATCATTATGGTATAACTCATATCCATCCTCAAAACCGCAGTTTTTGAGGTTTTCTCCAATCGTTTTAATGGCATTCTTATCATTATCGACAAATACTGTCTGTGCAGCCCCACGACTCAAAGCCTCGACCCCAACACTGCCGCTGCCGGCAAACAGGTCCAAAACTTTCGCTTCTAATATGTCCGGCCCCCATACGTTAAACAGCGCTTCTTTGATCATGTCGGTAATGGGACGGGTGTGCAAACCGCTTGGCGCTTTAAGTCTTTTCCCTCGAGCATATCCAGCAATTACTCGCAAACTGTTTCTCCTTTGTCAATTTCTATTCCAGTATAAAATTACCTTCTTTTAAAGAAATGAAAATAAATTTTTTAAAATTTATTTTGTCATTAATGTATATTATAGCTAATATCGGCAATGATATAAGTACCGGAATAAAAAAAACCGGTAAACAAACCCTCCCCAACAACTTTACAAAATTCTCCTCTCCCCAAAATGGCGACGCAAGTCGCCATTTTATTTGTGCAAAAACAAGGTTCCTAGGAACTGCAAGCAATCTTTGCGTCAGCGGGTGGGGTTCTTTTTTGCAGGGATTTAAACTCCTGAATATTATTCCCAGCTTTGGATGATAATAATGCTCAAAAGGAGGTATTGTTTTAATGAATGAATTTTTACAGCAATTTAATCTCCATGTAGATCTGGCTGTCGAAGCACGTGACCTTGTCCGTGGAGACACAGGCCGTGAAATTCCGGGCGTAGAAGAACAAGTAGAAAAAATGGAGCAGATCAAAATTACCACCATAACGATCAAAGATCCGCAAGCTGTCCCCATTATGGGCAAACCACTGGGAACGTATGTTACCATCGAATCGCCCCCCTTAAAAATTAATGATCCTTACGTAAAAGACGAGATTATCAATGCCATGACTAAAAGTATGACGACCTTGCTAAATAACCGCTTACAGCCCAAGGATACCGTACTTCTTGTAGGCCTTGGCAACTGGCGGGCTACCGCCGATGCCCTGGGACCTAAATTCATAGAATATAGTCCCATTACCCGGCAATATTTCCAGCACGCTCCGGAAGCGCTGGTTGAAGGCATGCGGCCGGTTTCGGGTATTGCTCCGGGAGTCCTGGGAATCACCGGTCTGGAAACCTTTGAGGTAATTAAAGGCGTGGTCGACAATGTAAAACCGGCGGCACTGGTGGTGGTGGATGCACTGGCAGCACAAAATGTAGAACGTATCGGCAACACTATTCAGATGTCCAATACCGGCATCCAACCCGGAGGCGGAGTGGGCAACGCCCGTCATGCCCTGACAGAACAGGAACTGGGCATTCCTGTCATCGCCATCGGCTGTCCGACGATCGTAAATGCTGCGGTCATTGCCCAGCAAGCCATCAAAAATTTCTGTACCACCAGCAATGCGGTATTTAATGATATGAGCGCCACCAACTCCATAAAAGATACGCTCTCCTATTATGGCGGTGATTTAGCTGTAACTCCCAAAGAAGTCGACGAAATCATTGAAAATACTGCCCGCATCATATCCATGGGTGTCGCTTCTTCTCTTTTCCCGGGCATCAGCCGCGAACAATTGGAATTGTATGCAACCTGATAAACCTTCATTTAATTTAAAATAAATGAAAACAAGCGGATCATAAATGATTCCGCTTGTTCGTTTAGTATGATTAATCAGATATATGATTATTTCATAGTGCTTTTGCCTGATTCATAAGCCTGAATCATGCTCTTTACCATTTGGCCACCGATGCTTCCTGCCTGAGCAGAAGTCAGATCGCCATTGTAGCCATTCTTTAAGTTGACACCTACCTGCTGGGCAGCTTCATACTTGAATGAATCCATGGCAGCTTTAGCCTGGGGAACCAACAGTTTATTACTTCTCGCCATCTATGTTCACCTCCTTCTTTCTAGGGTAGTCTTAGTTTTTCCACCGTTGCTGTTAATATGCTAGAAGTATTTTCAAGACTTTTTATTTTTTGTTTTGGGTTTAATGCCCATTTCCTGACCAACTTCATATTTGAGGTTTTCAACGGCCATCTCCGGGTTGTTTATCTGGGTACTTTTTTTGTTATTCTGTGCTGAACCTTTTTTCACAGGCACGTCTCCTTTCAAATATTAATAAAAAAATACCGCAGACAATTTTGTCTGCAGTATTAGGATGGGTCAAATTAATCAATTTTATTTTGGCAATCAATGTCGCAGCGATGTGATCAAATACATTTAAACCTTAATTTTAATTTCTGGCTATTTCATTGGATTGTTTGAATTTATTTTTTATATACAAATCCATTATCGGGCTTTGAATATATTCAGGTTTCAAATGACCTGCAATCTCAATGCTTAACCTGATCAGATCGATATCTCTGATCAGGCTGGCAATTTTCAGATCCTGCAATCCGTGCTGCCGCACTCCCCAAAAATCACCCGGTCCGCGGATGGCCAGGTCTTCATTGGCCAGTTCGAATCCGTCATTGCTTTTTTCCATTGCCTTAAGACGGCGTTTTGCTTCCTCGGTGCGCGCATCCGCCAGTAGAATACAGTAGGATTGATGACTTCCCCGACCGACTCTGCCCCGCAGCTGATGAAGCTGGGACAGGCCAAACCTTTCTGCATGCTCAATGATTATGACTGAAGCATTGGGCACATCCACCCCCACTTCAATTACCGTAGTAGAAACCAGTACCTGGATTTCTCCTGATTTAAAACGCTGCATGATCATTTCTTTTTCACCGGTTTTCATGCGCCCGTAAATCAGTCCTACTGAAAATTCAGCATAAATGGAATTACGCAATTCTTCATAAAGGGTAATGGCTGCCTGTAGATCCTGTTTTTCTGATTCTTCCACCAGCGGACATACGACATAGGCTTGTTGCCCTAGTTTTATCAGCTGGCGTGCAAAATCATACGCTTGATTACGGGAAGAGCGCGAAAGATAACGGGTTTTCACGGCCTTGCGTCCTGGCGGCAATTTATGAATGACAGAAAGATCCAGATCGCCATAGGCAGTCAAGGCAAGGGTGCGGGGGATGGGGGTAGCCGTCATGACCAATACGTCCGGGTTCTCTCCTTTTTGGCTCAGCATGGCTCGCTGGCGTACGCCAAAACGATGTTGCTCATCAATAATGACCAGTCCCAGATTATTAAATTCCACCTGTTCCTGAATCAAGGCATGCGTACCCAGCAGTATATTGATTTCACCTGACAGCGTTGCCTGCAAGATCAAACGTCGCTCAGCCAATGGAGTTCCGCCAGTCAAACAGGCTATAACAACTTCACTGCCGGCAAAAAACTTCTGTATCGCTTCAAAGTGTTGCTGGGCCAGGATTTCAGTCGGCGCCATCAGCGCAGCCTGATATCCGCTGGCCACCGCCTTGGCCATGGCCAGGGCGGCTACCACCGTCTTACCTGCTCCGACATCGCCCTGCAAAAGTCGATTCATCACCCGGTCGGATTCCATATCGGCAGAGATTTCCTGCAAAACTTTGTCCTGATCATCGGTCAGGACAAAAGGCAGCTTTAGACGCAGCTGTCTGTATAAATCGGTTTTTTCACGATGGATGGCACAGTTTTCTGCTGGCTGCCCCTGGGTGTGGTATTTATCCAGCGAAAGCTGAAACAGCAATAACTCCTCGAATGCCAGCCTTTTCCTGGCCTGCAGATAAGTTTCCGCGCTCTCCGGGAAATGGATATGCTGCAAGGCTGTATGTATGTCGATCAATCCATATTTATTTCTGATATCGGGACTAAGTATCTCCGGGTAGTCAGCCAAGTAGTTTTGCAATACAAAATGCATCATTTTACGCAAATTCTTTTGATTCAGGCTCCCGCTCAGAGGATATACCGGAACGATGTTAAACTCGATTGTATCATCATCCAATATTTCATAGGCGGAAACATGCAACTGCAAATCACGGTATCTGCTGTCCACTTTTCCGGTTACCAGTATTTCCTGACCGCTTTTTATAACATTGGCCAAAAACGGCTGATTAAACCAGACAGCAGTAATCACCCCGGTATTATCCTCAAGCCGCGCCTTGAATATATGAAATCCCCGGTTGGTCCGATTATGGGCAGTACTCAAAACCCGGGCCTGCAGATTGACGGAAGTATCCAGGGGCAAATCTCTTATCGCCGAAAGATTGGCACGGTTAAAATATGCACGGGGTAAAAACCACAGCAAATCAAAAATATTATGTACGTCCAATTTCTGCAAATCTTGATTTCGCTTGGGACCCACGCCCTTTATGTACTGCAGTTCCTTCAAAAGATTTTCCATTTGACCTCCTGGAGCCAACTGAATGATGAAACGGGACGGCTTTTCTCCGCAAAAACAAACGGGAAAAACCGCCCCATGACAATGAATCCTTGATTTACTCTACTGATATGAAATAGCTGTAGTGGGGTTGACCTCCAAAATGCATTTCCACTTCGCATTGCGGATAAATTTCCATGATTTTTTCCTGAAATGCTTTAGCTTCAGCTTCCTTCAGACCGTTGCCATATAAAAACGTGATCAACTCACTGTCCTCATGGATCATTTCCTGTAACAAAGCCAGCACTACTTCTTCTTCACTGTTTCCTTTGTTGCTGATCTTGCCGTTGATCAAACCGATCACATTGCCGGCTTCAATATCCAGGCCGCTTACCCCGGAATCCCTCACGGCATGGGTCACCTCGGCATAGGTTATCTTTTGCATTTCATCCTGCATGGCAGTCATAATTTCCTGCAGTTCTCCATCAGGATCATAAGCAATAAGTGCAGCGATCGCTTCCATAACCGAACGGGTCGGTAAGATAGCCACTTGTTTGTCACATAATTCTTTCACTTGTTCCGCAGCCATAATTATGTTTTTATTATTCGGCAAAATGATTACATTCGGTGCAGGAACATCTTTGCAGGCATTCAGCAAGTCCTCGGTGCTTGGATTCATACTTTGTCCGCCCTGAACAACAGAATCAACGCCCAGACTTTCCAGTATGCTGATTATGCCGTCACCAGCTCCGACAGCCACCAGCCCGATTTTTTTACTGAAAGCCGGTTTACTGTATTGTTCCAAATTATTGCGATTTTCATGGACCTCTTCCAGCATATTGTTTATTTTAATATCACTTAACTGTCCGAATTGGAGAGCGGTCTCCAGAACCTTGCCGGGATGATTGGAATGAATGTGCACCTTCACGATCTCTTCTTCACCGACCACCAACATGGAATCACCCAAAGGGCGAAGATGGTCCTTAATATCTTCCGGTTGTAAATTTTCTCCTTTGATCAGCATTTCGGTACAGTACTGAAAATCAAGTACAATATCATCCCTGATTTTTTCCTGACGAGCGGAAACAGCCTTTTCCTTGTAACTGTCCAGTTGTATTTCTTTATCGGCTGCCAGGCCCTCTATCACGCCCTCCAGGAAAAACAACAAACCGCGTCCACCGGCGTCAACTACACCCGCTTCTCTAAGGATGGGCAGCATGGAAGGCGTTTTCTCAAGGGTACGATAACCTTCCTGAACCCCGGCTAGAAGAACCGCCAAAATATCAGACTCGGACTGGGCTTCCCGTTCACAAGCCTTGGATATCTCACGAATGACAGTTAAAATGGTCCCCTCAACCGGTTTCATGACCGCTTTATAAGAAGTATCTGCTCCGGAGCGCAGGGCTGCCGCGAGATCAACTGCATTCGCCACTTCTTTGCCATCCAGAACTTTGGCAAAACCCCTGAATATTTGCGATAGAATGACCCCGGAATTGCCGCGGGCCCCCATAAGGGATCCCATGGAAATGGCTTTGGCTGCCTTCCCCAGAGATTCTGAATTATTTTTCTCTCCTTCTTTGACCGCCGACAAAAGAGTTAAATACATATTCGTCCCGGTATCACCATCTGGTACCGGGAATACATTCAGTTGGTCGACCTCGTCACGATTATGTTCCAATCTGATGCAGCCCGCCTTGATACTTCGCACCAGATCGTATCCCGTAATACTAAGCAAGCTCAAACTGTTTATCCTCCCATTACATATCTTTAATTACTTTGATGCCTTCTACATTTACATTTACTTTTTCAACCGGGATGCCTGCCCCGTTTTCCAGAACATAAGCTACCTTCTGCATGACACTCAAGGCTACTTCAGATATCTTTATGCCATAACCGATAATAA
>JAGFXV010000099.1 GCA_017861475.1 Bacillota bacterium
AGATACAGGATATATTCAAAAAAGCCGAAGACTATATGTTTAAAGATAAAATCATTGAAAGTCAAAGCATGCGGGGAAAAACAATCCAGACCATAATTACTACGCTTAATGAAAAAAACAGAAGAGAGGAGCAGCACTCCCACAGAGTTTCAATTCTATGCAAAAGTATAGGAGAAGCATTGAATTTAAATGAAGGAAAAATTGAGGAGCTTAAAACGGTAGGATTACTTCATGATATAGGTAAAATAGGGATTGATGAAAATATACTGAATAAGAACGGGAGATTAACTGAGATAGAATTTACTGAAATCAAGCGTCACCCGGAAATAGGATATAGAATCCTCAGTACCGTTAATGAAATGTTGGATCTGGCCAACTACGTTTTATACCATCATGAAAGATGGGATGGCAGCGGATATCCCAAAGGGCTAAAGGGCAACGATATACCACTGGTGTCAAGAATTATAGCGATAGCGGATGCCTTTGATGCCATGAGCAGCGAAAGAAGTTACCGAAGTTCAATGCCGGAGCAAGTGATCATTGAGGAGTTACGGAATAATGCCGGAATTCAATTTGACCCTCAACTGGTAAATGTATTTATTGAAAAAGTATTGGGGAAATCAAGTGCTTGAGAACTGGACAGAAAAGTGAAGAATAAATGACTTTGCATGCTGCTCTGCCTAACTGTACAAAGAAAAGGAAGGATGAAGAGGCTATCTCCAAACCTAAAGTGGTCAAGGGATAGCCTCTTTTCTTATTGTGAAACACAAGGTTCCCGGGACCCGCAAGCAATCTTTGATTGCGTCAGCGGGTGGGGTTCTTACTTAAAGTAATTGACGCCGGCTTCGAACAGGCGCTGGTCTTTTTCCAAAGGGATGTTGATATATAGATTGGTGCCGATCCTTTCCGAGTGGCCCATTTTCCCCAACACCCGTCCGTCAGGACTGGTGATAGCCTCAACGGCGTAATCGGAGCCATTGGGATTATAGCGAATGTCATAGGAGGGTTTGCCCTCATCATCTACATACTGGGTGGCGATCTGACCGTTGGCGATCATGCGCTGCATATCCGCCTCATTGGCTACAAAGCGGCCTTCGCCGTGAGAGACGGCGATTTGATGAATGTCTCCGACTTCTACATTGGCCAGCCAGGGTGATAAAACCGAGGTGATCCTGGTCTTTACCATGCGCGACATATGGCGGCCGATGCGGTTATAGGTGAGTGTGGGCTGGGTCGGGGCTATATCCCGGATCTCACCGTAGGGACCCAGACCCAGCTTGATCAGGGCTTGAAATCCGTTGCAGATGCCCAGCATCAGACCGTCCCTATTTTTCAGCATGTCCATTACTTCATCGCGGATGTGGGGACTGCGGAAGAAGGCGGCGATAAATTTGCCGGAACCTTCCGGCTCATCGCCGGCGCTGAAGCCTCCGGGGATTGCTATGATTTGAGATTGCCTGATCCTGGCAGCCATCGCCTGGATGGAATCTTCGACGGCCGCCGGGGTAAGGTTTTTAATTACAAAAACGTCGGCCTGGGCGCCAGCTAATTCAAAACGTTTTTTCGTATCATATTCACAGTTGGTGCCCGGAAAGGCAGGAATCAGCACCCGCGGTTTGGCTGCCGTCAGGCTTGACCTGGTCCGTCCGCGCTGAGTGTAGGATACGAGCGGGGGGGCGGGCAGATCGATTTCTGCTGTTTGAGTCGGAAAAACTTTTTCCAGCGGTGCTTCCCACGCAGATTGGGCTTCCTGCAGGCCAAGGGTCATGCTGCCGATGGTGATCGATTCTTCTTTCGTGGTCCGGCCCAGAAGCTGGTAAGGAATATTATCCAGAGCCTTGTTAACATCTACATCAGCAGGCATCTCCACTACCATGCTGCCATATTCCGGGGCAAACAGCAGGGCGGTTAATCCATCCGGAGTGAGAGATTTTTCTTCCAAGGCAAAGCCAATGCGATTGCCAAAAGCCATTTTGCTGATTACTTCCGCAATACCGCCACCACGCACGGGATGCGCAGCAATGATTTGACCGCTGTGAATCAATTGGGTGATGCGCTGATAGGTGACGCGCAATAAATTAAAATCAGGCAGTTCGCAATCATCTCTGACGAGTGGGATATATACCACCTGGCTGCCGGTACGCTTGAATTCCGGAGAAATAAGCTTCCTTGTATCAGCTGCGTTTACAGCAAAAGCCACCAGTGTTGGCGGGACGTTCAGATCCATGAAAGTACCAGACATACTGTCCTTCCCGCCAATGGCCGGGATGCCCAGCTGCAATTGAGCCTGATAGGCACCCAACAAAGCGGCAAAGGGTTTGCCCCATTTACTGCTATCCGTTCCGAGTTTTTCAAAGTATTCCTGCAGGCTCAGGCGAATGGTGCGGTAATCACCGCCCATGGCCACGATTTTGGAGACGGCTTCCACCACTGCATACAAAGCACCATGAAAGGGGCTCCATTTGGCGATCTGCGCGTTATAGCCGTAGGTCATGAGCGTGCAGGTGGTGGTATCGCCGGATTCCACCGGCAGTTTGGCAGCCATGCCGATACCGGGGGTAATTTGATAATGGCCGCCAAAGGGCATCAATACTGTGCCGGCTCCGATGGTGCTGTCAAAGCATTCCACCAGGCCACGCTGGGAGCAGACGTTCAAATTCTGTAAATTATTGAGCCAGGCTTCTTTAAGGTTGGCAGATATATCAGCTGTCTTGTTTTTAAAGTAGTTATCGTTGACGGCAGGCTCCAGCACCCGGACTTCGGTATGCTGTTTCACGCCGTTGGTATCCAGAAAATCACGGGAAATGTCCACGATCGTCTGACCGCGCCAGCACATCTTTAATCGTCTGTCGGCAGTTACTTCCGCCACCTCGGTAGCTTCCAGGTTTTCTGCATCAGCCAGTTCTTTAAAATGATCAGCGTATTCCTGGGCCACCACCACCGCCATTCTTTCCTGGGATTCGGAAATGGCCAGCTCGGTCCCGTCCAATCCTTCATATTTCTTAGGGACGGTGTCCAACTTAATGAGGAGCCCGTCAGTTAATTCTCCAATTGCCACGGAAACACCGCCGGCACCGAAGTCATTGCATTTTTTGATCAACCGGCTGGCCTCGGGATTTCTGAACAGCCGCTGGATTTTTCTTTCGGTGGGGGCGTTGCCCTTCTGTACTTCCGCCCCGCTGGTGTAAATGGATTCTTCGGTATGCTCCACTGAAGAGCCGGTCGCTCCTCCGCATCCGTCCCTTCCGGTCCGGCCGCCCAGCAGGATGACCACATCCCCGGGGGCGGGCGTTGCCCGGACGATATTGCTTTTTGGCCCTGCGCCAATGACCGCGCCAACTTCCATGCGCTTGGCGATAAAGCCTTCATCATATATTTCTGCGACTTGTCCGGTGGCCAGTCCGATCTGATTGCCGTAGGAACTGTATCCGGCGGCTGCGCCGGTGGTAATTTTACGCTGGGGCAGTTTGCCCGGCAGAGTTTCGGCTACGCTCGCCCGGGGGTCACCGCTGCCGGTTACCCGCATGGCCTGATACACATACACCCGTCCGGAAAGCGGATCCCGGATGGCACCCCCCAGACAGGTGGCGGCACCGCCAAACGGTTCGATTTCGGTGGGGTGATTATGGGTTTCGTTTTTAAACATTACCAGCCAATCTTGCTTCTGACCGTCGATCTCGGCTTCCACTACAATGCTGCAGGCGTTGATCTCGTCGGAAAGATCCAGATCCTGCAATTTGCCTTCTTTTTTTAGCTTTTTCATGCCCAGCACGGCGATGTCCATCAGGCAGACATCCCTTTCCTCGGAACCATAGATAAAACTGCGATCCTGCAGATAGGTTTCATAAGCTTCGCGAACCGGCCGGCCCAGTCCGTTTGTTTCTTCAATGGATACAGCATCGATGCTGGTCAGGAAAGTCGTATGCCGGCAATGATCCGACCAGTAGGTATCAATAACTTTCATTTCTGTCAGGGTAGGATTTCTTTTCTCCTGGTCGCGGAAGTAGACTTGGCAAAATTTAAAATCTTCAGGACTCATGACCAGCCCCAGTTTTTCCTGATACATGGGCAGCGCGGTCTCGTCCATGGTGATAAAACCATCCAGGACAGGCACGTTAGCAGGTACAATGGTTTCCATTGCCAGTGAATCAGGTTTATCCAGGGAAGCTTCCCGCGAGTCCACCGCATTGATGCAATAGTCCTTGACTGTCCGAACATCGTCGGCAGACAGGGGCCCGTATAATAAAATCAGCTTGGCGGAGAGAATGACCGGCGGTTCCCCCTGGGTCAGGATCTGAATGCATTGGGCGGCTGAATCGGCCCGCTGGTCGTATTGACCCGGCAGATACTCCATGGCGAAATAATTTACGCCCGGCTCGATTTCCAAGGTTTCATCATAGACAAAATCCATATTGGGTTCGGAGAATATCGTCCTCTTGGCTTGTTCACAGGCCTGGTCTGTAATTCCAGAAATATCATAGCGATTGATAATCCGGACCCTTTCCAGCTGAACGATGCTCAGGTTTTCTTTAAGATCGTGGTATAAATGGCGGGCCTCCACATCAAAGCCAGGTTTCTTTTCCACCAGAACGCGTTTAACAGTGTTGTTCAAATTTATTTCGCCTCATTTCTAGAGTGCTCATTTTTATATATGTATATCATATATGGTTTTGCTTTTGAAGGAAAGGACAGAGGTTGATTGTTTATTTTCGGCAGTGTGATATGAAAAATATCTGTGTTATATGACGGGCTGTTTGACCAGTAATAAACTTTTTTCAAAAACGTCAGGGGGAACCGGCCTGCCGAGCAGATAACCCTGAATTTGATCGCAACCGAGCGCGGTCAAGATATCAAGCTGCTCCTGAGTTTCTACGCCTTCTGCAATCGTATCTACGCCAATGGATTTTGCCATGTATATAATTGCTTTTACGACCTGCGTTCCGCTACTATTGTCTGAAGCCACTTTGTCAATAAGTGACTTGGCTATTTTTATCCGGTTAAAATTAAAGCTATTCAGATAATTCATCGAAGAATAGCCCGCCCCGAAATCATCTATAGAGACTGAAATGCCAAAACTGTTAAAGATATTAAATATGGATTTGACTTCACTCTCGTCGTTTATCATCATGCTTTCCGTAATTTCTACATCGATCCAGTCTGTATTGAAATCAGATTGCCCCAGCATGGTTTTCAGTGTCTCAACAAAGCTTTCATCGCTGAGTTGCCTTGGCGATATGTTGAATCCAAATTTCAGATTTAAGGAATATTTATTATTCCAGGCAGCCCCCTGGTGCATCGTTTTGAACATAACCCATTTGCCAATTTCAAGTATATAGTCAATTTGCTCGGCAATGGTAATAAACTCGTTGGGCGGTATGTAGCCGTGTTCGTCGGTCTTCCATCTCAACAAAGCTTCGGCACCTATAAGCTTTTTATCAGGAAGCGAAAACTGTGGCTGATAAAACAGTTCAAAATCTTTTTCGCAGTCCGTTTGCCTGAGAAGTCTCTCAATTTCAAGGTTTTTATCAATTGTTTCGTTGAAAAACGGATCATAGAATATATATTTGTTATAACCGTGGGATTTGGCACGGTACATGGCGATATCAGCATTTTTCAGGAGTTGGGTGCTGCTGTTTGCCTCCGGTGAATATAGTGCCACTCCCAGACTTATCGTAATAAAAAGGTTTGCATCATTGATCTTTATCGATTTGCTGCAAACATGAATGATCTCTTTACAGAGTACTTCCAACTCTGGTTTGGTATATCTGCCTACAACAACAAAGGCGAATTCATCGCCGCCTAATCTTGATAAGATAGCTCCGTAGCGATTCCACTCTATCAATCTGTGAGAAATTTCAATAAGCACCTTATCTCCGACATCGTGCCCGTAGCTGTCGTTTATGTTTTTGAAGCGGTCCATATCCATTAAGAAAACAGCCAACGTTTCGTTATTAAGCAGCGTTTCTATGCAGTCTGCAAGACAGGATATAAAATAGCGCCGGTTAAACAAAGAAGTCAGCGTGTCCTGATTGGCCAGAAAAGCCAGTTCTCTGACCTGTTCAGCCACACGCTGTTCCAGGATTTCATTATTATACTGTTCATTTTTAAGGAGCCTTTCGTTTTCAATAGAAACTTGAATGTAGTTGCAGGAATACTTGTAGAATATAATTAAAAAAACAAATAAGACAATGTC
>JAGFXV010000007.1 GCA_017861475.1 Bacillota bacterium
GGCCTATTTATATCTTCATCAAGCCGACATGATCGATCAAATATTTGCCTTCGATCATCTGACCATTCTGGATCATTCCGTCACCGTCAACAATGTTCCGGAAGGCGACAGCTATCGCTGTAAATTTCATAGTAAAAATGGCGGCTGTCTGCTGGAACAGACCTGGCGCGAATCCATCTGCCGGCATTTTGTCTGTCCGGGAATCGGCTGGTGGGAGGAATCTTCCCTGCAGAAGTGGAAAGAATACATGGAGCAGCTGACCGATCATGAAATCGCGCTGAACCAACGGTTGGCGGATGCTTTGGATGCACAAGGATTAAGTCTGCGCAAGCCTGAATTAAGGGAAAAATACTTCTCCACCCTGATCGAATTATACAAAGAAGAAACCAAACAGACGCCAGATTTTATAAGCCGCATGCCCGCGCAGCAATCCTTCCGGATTATTCGCCCGCTGCGTTTCAAGAAAGACTGGCAGCTTTAACTGGCTCGCTTTTCTATTGTTATAAAAGAGGAATAAATAAAACAGGAGGTGTTTCTATTGTTGCCAATCGGCCCGCTGATGATCGAACATCGTTTGATCGAACAATTGATTGCGATTTTGGTTGATCACGTAAAGAAAGCACCCGATGCCAAGCAGATCGATCTGACTCTGATCGATCGGGGCGTTGAATTTATGCGTCGATACGCCGATCGTTGCCATCATGGCAAGGAAGAGGATATCTTATTCAAGGCGCTGCAGGAAAAAGAATTGGACAGTACGTATAAGAATACTCTCGATGAATTAGTGTATGAACACAGCCTCGCCAGAGAAGCAGTCAAAACCCTGGCTTTAGCCAGCGAAAAAGCTGCTGCCGGCGATGCCAACGGTTACGCCGACATCGTAAAAATGGTAGAGAAGATCGCGGCTTTGTATCCGCCCCACATTGAAAAAGAAGACAAGCACTTCTTCATTCCGGTGATGGATTATTTCAGCCAATCCGAACAAGAAGATATGATGCAGAAGTTCCTGGAAGCCGATCAGAAACTGTTGTATGAAAACTACTATCTGATGGTAAATGGGTTGGAAGAAATCAAACCCATGATCACAGCCGAAACTGAGGAGCCCGCTGTAAAAGCCGATCTATATGTATGTTCAGTATGCGGATTTATCTATGACCCCGCAATTGGGGATCCGGAGCACGACATTCCTGCCGGCACACCTTTTGACGAACTGCCTGCGGACTGGGTATGTCCTTTGTGCGGAGCCGGCAAGGACATGTTCAACCAGCAGGAAAAAGCGGTTGAAACTCCGGCACCGTCTGAAATCAAACCGCAAAAAACCGTCAAGGAATATCGCAGCAACGATATCATCGTTTATTGGTATCCCCATGATTGCTCCCATGCCGGCAAGTGCTGGGGAGATCTGCCGTCAGTATTTGATATGGATAAACGTCCCTGGGTCAGTATATCCGGCAGCAGCCCGGAAGAAATCATCAAAACCATCGACAAATGTCCCACCCGTGCTTTGCAGTACAGCCTGCCGGAAGGTTCTGCCGTTGATCCCAATCTTGCCAAAGGGCCGGGGTCGAAAGACTATAAAGCAGATCTTGATAAAGCCGGTAAAATAAGAGTAATTAGAGATGGTCCGCTGTTGATCGAAGGCCCCAACCAGATCATCGGCATCAACAAGGAAATCATCGCGGAAGGCGATCGCTTTGTGCTCTGCCGCTGCGGCAAAACCAAAAATGCCCCCTTCTGCGACGGCAGTCACATTCCGGGACATTAAAAAACAGATTTGTTCATCCTTAATATATCTATACAGACAGAAATGACCAGTCTAAAGCCGGGTGAAATCGCCCGGCTTCGTTATTTCATTATAACGGTTTCAATAGAATGCATTAATCAATAAATAAAATGATGTAAGTTGATATCTTTCAGAAAATTTTGTCACTTTGATATGATATTTATGGTATGATTGTTATAAATGAGGATAATTTCTCCATTATAAGATCTAAATGTTTAAATACCTCGCTCAATTTAGTAAAAACATCCCTGATTACATAACCGATGAAGAACGAGTTTCAGTAGTTAATAAAATTTTATCTTTTGTCAAATCATTGATATAATCAGATTCGCTTATGCCCCATCGCATAGCAATGCCTATATTGAGCTCCTTTTCCGTATCCCCCAAACAAGTTTTCTATAACCCTGACGATGACTTGAAGTATAACAATCACCTCATTGTATATCCCTAATTCAAGATTGTCTTAAATTAGTGTTTGTATCGATTGTAAATAATTGAATGGAGGAAATTGAATGAATAATCATGATTTTGAACTTCAAGGACAGATTTTAAATCAAATTCCTACAACAGTGATAGCAGTTGACAAAGACTTTAAAATTATTTACGCAAATATTGCAGCAGCAAAAATGACTGGTGTTAAAAGTCAGGAAGACTTGCTTGGAAAGCATTGCTATGATTTTTCTCATAACAAACAATGCAGAACACCGGAATGTTGTGTATTTAAAGCCATGGAAGACGGGAAGATGCATTCCACTCGAGGTCAAACATCCTTTAGTGACGGTTCCATAGTATACATTGAACAGTCCTCAGCAGCTTTAATAGATAATAACGGCAATATTATAGGAGGTTTGGAATTTGTACTCGATGTTACACAAAGAGTATTGGACGAGGAAAGATTGGCGGAACAGAGCTACACCATACGTGAAATGTCAACACCGACTATCAAACTCTGGGAAGGGGTTTTATTGCTCCCGGTAGTTGGTGTTATTGACTCTGATCGAGCGCAGCATATGATGGACAGTATGCTCAATAAAATATTGGAAACCTCTTCCCGGGTTATCATTTTGGATATACATGGCGTTGCATCAGTCGATACGGCTGTGGCCAATCATATTATTAAAATTACGAAAGCTACACGATTGATGGGATGTGAATGTTTGCTTTCCGGCATATCAGCTTCGGTAGCTCAAACAATTGTTCAATTGGGTATCGAAATGGGCTCTATAAAGACTACTTCAACTCTGAGTGATGCATTGGAAGAAGCCCTGGCAATCATTAACTTGGAAGTAATCTCTAAAAAGTAATCATGAGGGCATTATACATGAATAATCATTTGGATGAACAAGTTGTATACGGAAGCTTTATCGGCAACTGTTATATTTTAAATATTCAAGGCGAAATAGATGAAGTTTATTTAAAGCAATTATATGCGGAAACCTTTTTCATAATCGAACATAACGTTGATTTAAAGGGAACGATATTTGATTTTAGCAACATAAGCACTTTTGATTCGAATATATTTATCTCTCTCAGAAATATATCCAAGACGATTTCACTTATGGGAATAAAAGTCATATGGATTGGATTAAAGCCGGGTGTTGTATCAACGCTCGTCGATCTAAATGTTAAATCAGATGACATTAGAATAGCAGTGAATCTTCAACATAGTCTGTCTCTGATCAATTCCAAAGAATCTGACTTTCTACTTTAGGAGATCGCAGGTTTAAATGAAATATAGAAAAGTGACTGATAACGAAAATATAATTTCATTTAAAAAGCTTGATACCCGTACGTTCAAACTTTTGCAACCAATTGACAATGAAGCCGTTGTCATTATGACCAGAAAGCTAGCAAAAAATGCTGGCTTTCAGCTTACTGACGAGGTAATGATCGCTACAGCGGCTTCTGAGTTGGCAACTAATATTTTGCGGTATGCGCAACAAGGTGAAATAACCGTTACCATTATTCAGATAAATGATACACATCAAACCGGGATTGAAATTTATGCACAAGACCAGGGGCCGGGTATTCGAGACCTGCAAATGGCCATGAAGGATAATTACAGCACCTCAAAAATGAGTTTGGGGATGGGCTTGCCCAGCGTCGAGAGAATAATGGATGAATTTGAAATTGAATCAGAATTAGGCCATGGAACGCGTGTGCTGACACGGAAATGGTGCTGAATATGAATCAATTTGATTATGGTATGGTAATGCGAGCATTGTTATTGGATGAGTCAGAGTGCGGAGATCTGGCAATTGTAAAAGAAGATAACCAACGATGCTTTCTGGCTTTGCTTGATGTTCTGGGACATGGAAAAAAAGCCAGAAAAGTTGCAATATCAGCCAAAGATTTTATTGAACAAAATTACCATAAAGACTTGGTAGAAATAATGAATGATTTGCATAATCATTTGCTGGGTACACGAGGAGCAGTCGCGGCGCTTATAAGAGTTGATATGGGTTCGGGAGAAATGAGCTATGTTGGAATTGGCAATATTGCTGTCAGTATATTTAGAAGAGAACAAATCAGATTGGTACCTAAAGACGGTGTTATTGGCTATATCATGCCAAGACCGGTGAAACAAGTTATTCCCCTTTGTCAAAAAGACATAATCATTATGTTTTCTGATGGGCTAAGACAGCATTTTAATATTTCTGAATGTAGAGATTTGTTTTCACAGCCAGCCCAGAAAATTGCAGAAGAATTACTGAACAGATTATGGAAAGCCAACGATGACGCGTCGTGTATTGCATTTAAATATATCCCATAGAGTATGAAAAGGGGTATTAGCAATGATCAAAATGGGCGACTTACTGATAGCTGATAAAAATTCCATTGTTAACGTCAGGAAGAAGATACGCCAATTGGCATTATCTTTAGGTTATGGAATATATAAATCTTCAAGGATCGAGGCAGCCGTATCAGAAATCTGTCATATCGTTTATGATGATGAGCGTCAGATATCAATTGCTGTCGGTATCGTACAAAGAGACAAACTGTATGGATTGAT
This sequence comes from Bacillota bacterium, assembly GCA_017861475.1. GTDB lineage: Bacteria > Bacillota > Syntrophomonadia > Syntrophomonadales > Syntrophomonadaceae > Syntrophomonas_B. The sequence goes on from JAGFXV010000007.1 coordinate 4,797, forward strand.
TATGAAATTTAGCGGAATAAATAACGTTCAAAACCTTTCATTCGGTGAATTGTTTTTTGATTCATTTGCAGTAAAGAAGATCGGAAGTGAAAATTACATAATTGAAGCTTTCAGTTGTTTGCCGGATCCAAACATTCTGCAGGATGAAAAATATATAGACAACGTTACAAAAAATTTAGTTTTACCAACTAGAACAGAGTTATTGTCTGATTTAAAAAAGAATAATGAAATACTTGCAGTACAATCAAAGGAATTACTAATAGCCAAAGAAAATGCAGAAGCGGCGACGAAAGCCAAATCAGATTTTCTCGCTAACATGAGCCATGAAATAAGGACCCCAATAAATGCCATTATCGGACTTAACAGCCTTTTGGAAAAGACCGAGCTAAATCACAAACAGCTGGATTATGTAAAGAAAATCGGAGCCTCCGCCAACAATTTGCTTGGAATCATTAATGATATCCTTGACTTTTCAAAAATCGAAGCCGGTAAGCTTACCATGGAAAATATTGAGTTTGATATTAATAAGGTATTGGACAGTATTACTGTTGCTCTTGGTGTAAGGGCTTTTGATAAAGGAATAGAATTCGTTGTCGTAAAGGCACCGGATGTTCCTGACGTTTTAATTGGTGATCCGCTCAGGCTTGGTCAGATATTACTAAATCTGGCCAACAACGCAGTTAAATTTACCGATCATGGTGAGGTAATTGTTCGTATCAAACTGGAGAATATATCAAAAGACGACGCCACGATAGCTTTTTCAGTCGAAGACAGCGGTATCGGAATGACGCAGGAACAAATCGCGACCCTTTTCAATGCCTTTTCACAGGCGGATGCATCGACAACCAGAAAATACGGTGGTACAGGTCTTGGCCTGACAATTTCCAAAAACCTTATTGAAATGATGGGTGGAAACATCAGGGTTGAAAGTGAGTTTGGCAAGGGCAGTAAATTTTCCTTTGATTTGAAATTTGAGATTTTCGAAAAAGAGCATAAGATACCTAAAATCTTTCCTGAAAGACTACGAGGTATGAGGGTATTGGTTATAGATGACAATAGTGCTGCGAGAGAAGTAATGGATGAATATCTGCAAGCATTTAATTTCGATGTTTCACTGGTTTCTACAGGATTCGAGGCAGTAAGTGAAATAAATGAAGATTTCAGTTTGATTATACTTGATTGGAAGATGCCTGGATTAAACGGTCTGGAAACGTGGAACAAAATAAAAGACAAGCTTGGGGCAAATGTTCCCTATGCCATTATGGTTACCGCATATGGAAAGAATGAAATCGCTGACCAGGCCATACAGGAAGGTATCCAAAAAATTATGACCAAACCTGTAACACAATCAAGTTTGTTCAATGCAATTCTGGAAGTCTTTGGAGAAACAACGAATGAGGACAAAATCATTCAGGATAGCAAGACCATTTTGGGATTGGATGCAATCAGGGGAGCAAACATACTGGTTGTTGAGGACAATCAGATCAACCAGCAGGTGGCAAAAGAAATATTGGTAAACGAAGGCTTCCGGGTTGATATTGCCGATAACGGTCAAATCGCGGTGGAAATGGTTTTAAACAAATACTATGATTTAGTTTTTATGGATCTGCAAATGCCGGTTCTTGACGGATACCAGGCTGCCGGGAAGATCAGATCAGAGAATCTTAAAGATTTGCCTATAATTGCTTTAAGCGCCGATGCCATGCAAGGAACAAGGCAGCGGGTCGAAGCGGCAGGAATGAATGGTTACATCACCAAACCGATCGATCTTAAAGAAATGTATCGGGCTTTAATTAAGTGGATTTCTCCCGGTAAACGCGATATATATACAGTTAACAAAACCAGGCCGGAGGAAACATCTTTTGAATTATCTGCAATATTGACATCATTTGATGTAAATTCAGCCTTATTAAGGCTTGCCGGAAATCAAACATTATATCTCGACATATTGAAAAAATTTGAGATGAACTATTCAAATTTCACAGAAACAATAGAAGAATCAATAATGTCCGGAGACACACAAACGTTGGAAAGGCAATTACATACATTAAAAGGGGTAGCCGCCAATCTGGGAGCAAACGAGATTCACTCTATTGCACAGGGTATAGAATCAAAAGTGAAATCCGGGAAAGATATTCTGCAACCCGGAGAAATGAAATTACTTTATGAAAAGCTTGCATTAGCTATCGGGGAAATATCTCTGGTCAGTACCAGTGATGAAAAACCCGCTGCAAAAACTTTCAATGTGGATGAACTAGCCAATGAACTTGATGAGTTAATAATCCTTCTCGATGATTATGACATAAAAGCTGAGGAAAAGATCAAGGAGATAAAAGAAAGCCTTATAAAACTTGGTTATTTAGAACAAACGAAACAACTAGAGCACGCAATCACAAACTATGACATTGATTGTGCATATAAGATTTGCACGACGCTTGTTAATGCTTTGCATGGCAGAAAATGAGGTGAGTTATGGTACATACGGTATTGATTGTAGATGATAAGGCTGAAAACATAGACATATTAAAAAGCATTCTCGGTGAAGAATATAATATAAAAGTAGCTATTAATGGGCAAATGTGTATAAAGGCAGCAGAAAAGACCATGCCTGATATTATACTGCTCGATATAATGATGCCCGATATGAATGGATATGAAGTATGTACCAGACTGAAAGCCAACCCGATCACGCACAACATACCCGTTATATTTGTCACGACCAAAGACCATGAATTAGATGAAGCCAAGGGCTTTGAAGTTGGTGCTGTAGATTATGTCACCAAGCCGGTGAGCCCCTTGATTGTAAAAGCAAGAATAAGAACCCAGCTTGCGCTTAAAGATCAAAACGCAGAATTGGAACGCAAGGTTGCTTGCCAAACAAAGGAAATATATGAAACACGGCTTGAGATAATCAAAAGATTGGGTCTTGCCGCCGAGTTTAAGGACTTTCAAACCGGGCTGCATATTGAACGAATGAGCAAATATGTTTACTATATTGCAAAAGCTTACGGTCTAAACGAAACACATGCCAATTTGCTGCTTAATATTGCACCATTGCATGATATCGGCAAAATCGGGATACCGGAGCATATTCTATTAAAGCCGGGAAAGCTTACTGATGACGAATTTGAAATTATCAAAACACATTGCGAGATGGGTGCACAAATTATTGGTAATCATGATGAGGATTTGTTGAAAGCTGCTAAAATCGTTGCCATACAGCACCATGAGAAATGGAACGGCACTGGGTACCCATACGGATTATCAAAAGATAATATACATATATATGCCAGAATAGCCGCTGTTGCAGATGTTTTTGACGCCTTGTCAAACGAAAGACCATATAAACATGCCTGGAGTAATGAAAAGGTCATTGAATATTTAATGAATGAAAGCGGAAATCATTTTGATCCGATGGTTGTCAACGCTTTCATTAAATGCATTGATAATATTTATGAAGTGAAAGAAAAGTTTAGTTATTGGAAAAGGGATACTCAGGAGAGTCTGTCCCGAACTTTGTGTAAAGTCCAAAACGATGCAAAATAAGGTGTTATTTTAAAGGGACAATTGACTATGTAAGTCAGTTGTCCCTTTAAACGCGGTTTATTCCCATAAAATGATCAATTGAAGATTGCCAGGTTTACGTGGCTCTCCTGTGAAACTGCAGTTTGTTTATCTAATCTGACCGTCGCCGTAAATTACAAATTTGGTGGTAGTCAGTTCTCTCAAGCCCATCGGTCCGCGGGCATGCAGTTTCTGCGTACTGATCCCCATTTCTGCGCCGAATCCAAATACATTGCCGTCGGTGAAACGGGTCGAAGCATTGGCATAAACTGCGGCCGCATCCACCCTGGCCATAAATGTCCGCACCGCCGTATAGTTTTCGCTGACAATAGCCTCACTGTGACCGGTCCCATACTGGTTGATATGATCGATCGCTTCCTCCAGACTGTCCACAACCTTGACGGCCATGATCAGTTCAAGATATTCCGTCGCCCAGTCCTCCTCGGTGGCCTCAATCAGACCGGATACGATCCGGCGGGTTGTCTCACAGCCGCGGATCTCCACCCCGGCCGCCTGCAAATCAGCGATGATTCCTGGCAGAAATTCCTCAGCAACTTTTTTATGCACCAGCAGCGTTTCTGCCGCATTGCATACCGAAGGCCGCTGCACCTTGGCATTGTGAACGATGGGCAGGGCTTTGGCATAATCGCCGTATTCATCAATATAGACATGACAATTACCCATGCCGGTCATGATCACCGGTACGGTAGCATTTTCAAGCACTGCTTTTTTCAAGCCTTTGCCGCCGCGGGGAATCAACACGTCGAGATAATCATTCATCTTCATCATAAAAAGAACTGCCTCGCGGTCTTCACTGTCCACCAGTTGAATGGTGCCTTCCGGCAGGCCGCATTCCATCGCCGCTGCAGATATGATGCGGGTGATGATCCGGTTGGAGTTTAAGGCTTCCTCTCCGCCGCGCAGAATGATGGCATTGCCTGACTTAAGGCAGAGACTGGCAGCGTCGGCAGTTACATTGGGACGCGATTCATAAATAATGCCGATGACTCCGAGGGGCGTTCTGATCCGGCCAATATCCAGCCCGTTGGGACGGTGGTGCATTTCCAGCATCTCACCGATTGGATCGGGCAAAGCTGCAATTTCTCTTAATCCCTGAGCCATATCCCGGATACGGGTTGGGTTTAGCGCCAGCCGTTCAAGCAAGGCTCTGGTCAAACCCTGTTTCTCGCCTTGTTCAAGATCGATTTGATTGGCGGCGATGATCTCTTCCGTCTGCTTTTCCAGTTGCTCCGCCATATTATATAAAGCTTCATTTTTCATATCCGTCCCGGCGGTAGCTAAAAAGCGGGATGCAAGTTTTGCCTTGCGGCCCTGTTCCAGTAAAATGGTTTCCATTTCCCTGTTCATGCTGCTCTCCTCCTACAAACACTTTACCCAGAGATTGTCCCTATGGATGACTTCATCATAGTCCTTGGTGCCCAGTATTTTTTCGATTTCACTGGATTTTTGCCCGGCGATCTGGCGGATCTCACTGCTGCTGTAATTGGCCAGGCCCCGGGCGATCTCCTTGCCGACCGTATTAATGACGCCGATCACCGTACCCCGGTCAAAATCACCTTCAACGGTCACCACGCCGGATGACAGCAAACTTTTGCCCCGGTTCAGCAAAGCCAGTTCCGCGCCATGGTCGACCTGGATCTGCCCGTGTTCCGCCGAGCCAAAGGCCAGCCATTTTTTGCGGGAAGGCATTTTTTCTTCGCGCGGCACAAAAACCGTGCCCAGTTCTTCTCCGGCTATGATCCGGCGAATGATATTCCGCTCGGCTGAGTTGGCAATGACCATCGGGATACCGGCGGCCATGCAATTGCGGGCTGATTTCAGCTTGGTCAGCATCCCGCCGCTGGCAAAGGTTGTGCCCCGGGACACCGCATTGGCTTCCATTTCATCGGTCACTTCGTAGACTTCATTTTGCCGGCAGGCATTTTTATTGGTGCGCGGATCACTGTCATACAGTCCGTCTACATCAGACAGAATAATGAGAAGATCGGCGTTTATGATCCCGGCCACCATGGTGGACAAGGTATCGTTGTCCCCGATTTTGATCTCTTCTACCACCACCGTATCATTTTCATTGATGATGGGAATGACCTGCATGTTTAGAATGGCCAGCAGGGTGTTGGTCGCATTCAAATAGCGGATCCTTTCATCCAGGTCTTCACGGGTCAGCAAAACCTGAGCTACCGTCTTGCCGTAATCAGCGAAAAACTTCTCATACATATGCAGCAATCGGCCCTGCCCGATGGCTGCCAAGGCTTGCTTTTCCGGCAGCGTCTTGGGAATTTTCTTCATTCCCATTCTGCTTGCTCCGGTTCCGATCGCACCCGAGCTGACCAATACCACTTCAATATCCCGGTTATGCAAATCAGCCAGTTCCCTGACCAGTCTTTCCATGCGTTCCAGATTCGGCTGCCCGTTGGCATGGATGAGGGTACTGGTGCCAACCTTCACGACCAGCCGTTTGATATCTTTAAATTCTCCCCTGATATTCATTATATTGTCCACCCCAACTGTCTTATCTATTTGTTTATTGTTTATTATTCGCTGTATTCAAATTCCAGATCCGAAATCCTGACCAGGTCTCCTTCCTTGATGCCCATTTCCCGCAGGGCATCTTCGAGTCCCATTCGTTCAATGGTACGCTGAAACTTCTGCAGCGATTCTTCCTGATCCATATTGGTCATGTTGACCAGATTCTCTATGCGTTTGCCGCTTACCTCATAAACGCCGTTGACAACTTCCACTTTAAAAGGCGGTTCATCTTCATATCGCCGGATCACCCTTACTTCTTCCACCGGCTCTTCTTCTTTGGGTATACTCTGCAGCAAAGCAAAGGTTCTTTCCATCAGTTCCCTGACCCCCTGACCACTGGCAGCGGATATGGCCCAGACTTTATCTCCGTGGATCTCCTTTAAAGCCTCAAAACGTTCAGCCGCTTCGGGAATATCCATCTTATTGGCAACGATCAGATACGGTCGTTTGGCAAGCTCCGGATTAAAAAGCGCCAGTTCCTGCTGCAGGATCCTCAAGTCTTCCTGCACATCCCGCCCGTCCGTCTGGGCAGTGTCCAATATAAACAAAAGGACTTTGGTTCTTTCAATATGCCTCAGGAAATCATGACCCAGACCGACGCCCTCATGAGCACCTTCGATCAGCCCGGGAATGTCGGCAATGACAAAAGATTCGTGTTCTCTGGTGCTGACCACACCCAGATTGGGAATCAGGGTGGTAAACGGATAATCCGCGATCTTGGGCCGGGCCGCAGATACCTGGGCGATCAAAGTCGATTTGCCCGCGTTGGGGTATCCCACCAGGCCTACATCTGCCAGCAGTTTCAGTTCCATATTGATCCAGCGTTCCTGTCCGGTCTCTCCTTTTTCAGCCATGGAAGGCGCCTTGTGGGTCGGGCTGGCAAAATGACTGTTGCCTTTTCCTCCCCTTCCGCCTTTGGCAATTACGGCCTGCTGCTCGTTGAGAGTCAAATCAGCCAGAATTTCACCGGTATCATCATCGCGTATGATCGTGCCAACCGGCACCTTGATGATCAAGTCTTCTCCCCAGGCACCGTGCTGGTTTTTTCCCAGGCCGTGATTGCCTCGTTCGGCCTTGAAATGTTTGCGATATCGAAAGTCCATCAAAGTGGTCATGCCTTCATCCGCCACGAAGATAACATTGCCGCCGCGTCCCCCGTCACCACCATAGGGACCGCCCATGGGCACATATTTTTCGCGCCGGAAAGCAACACAGCCGTTGCCGCCGTCGCCACCTTTGACATAAACCTTGGCGTGATCAATAAACATATCTATTCACCTCTTATCAATGCGAATCTGGCGGGATTCATCCGCCCAGCTGTCGCAGCTGAAATACATTTCTATAGCGGTTTCTTCCTCGTGGATGGAGATATATAAAACAGGATCGTCGTCCTCTCCTGGCGGAATATCCTTCTGCAAGACAATGATACTGTTTACCGGTTCATTGTTGTCTTTCAGATACCGGGCCGACTTTACATCCAGATCATCATACACAAGTATGATTCCCATATCTCTGGCCTTTAACAACTGTTCATAAAAATACAGGGCATCTTGCGGAGCGACCGATTCAAAGATGATCCTTTCCTGATTGAGCTGGTTGATAATTTCCTTGATATAAGATTTTATCTGTTCCTCCCAGCCCAATTCCAGATATCCGCTGATCACCTGCAGATGATTGGCATAATCATGCCGCACTCTGCGCAGCAAATTCACCATTTGTCCGGCCTCCATCATCAAACCCCCTTCAATAGGCAAAAGTCACATGTTCATTTGTTATAAACATAAGCTTATTCCTTATAATAGCAAAAACCCCTGAAATACTCCAGGGGCCCAGTTCGATGATAAAAGCAAATCTCTGTATCAAAAAGTCCGCTCAATAAACGTACTTTAGGTACGCCTCAATCGCGGACTTTCATCATGCTTTGATCTTTACTCTTGTCATCGATCTGGTTTATTAAACCTAAAATCTATACGGTAGCGCTTTCGTCAACCGGATATACGCTGACTTGTTTTCTGGTTTTGTCTTTTCTCTCAAATTTGACTTTACCGTCAACAACCGCAAACAGAGTATCATCTCCGCCGATCATAACGTTGTTGCCCGGATGGATCTTGGTTCCTCTCTGCCGAACCAGAATGTTGCCGGCTCTTACTACTTGACCATCATATCTTTTGACGCCCAGTCGTTTGGATTCACTGTCGCGTCCGTTTCTTGTACTGCCAACACCTTTTTTATGAGCCATGATTACACCTCCCAGTGTCACTTTATAATAAGGCTTACAATTGTTAATTGAAAAATAATATTCCCAGTGTAGATCTGGATTTATTATTTAACCTTCGATCTTTTCGATCAAAAGTCTGGTATAGGCCTGACGATGACCCTGTTTTTTGCGTTCATTCTTGCGTCTCTTGTACTTGTAGACGGTAATTTTTTTGCCCCGTCCTTGTTCCAGCACAGCAGCCGTAACTTTTGCACCTGCTACCAAAGGATTGCCGACCTTGGTTCCATTGTCATCCTTAAGCATTAAAACCTGATCCAGGGTCACTTTGTCCCCGGCTTCAGCTTGCAGCTTTTCAACTTTGACCATTTCCCCTTCGGTTACCTTGTACTGTTTGCCACCTGTTTGAATAATTGCGTACATACTACACCTCCACATCTTTCAGACTCGCCGGTCATCAGGCAGGCTCAGCCATTTTAAAACCTGGACCGTGCGGTTGCAAAAACGTGCAACCCACAGCTTAGACTATCACAATTTAAAACTGCCGTCAAGTTACGTACTGTGCAGATTATATTCTTCAATACCCATATTGCTGTTCTCTTCAAATCTGATCTTTTTGCCGGTTTTTTTGCGGATATAATTGAGATTGGTATCTTCGTTCATTATGTATTGCAACAGTTGCGGATGAGCTTCGCAGACGATCTCCTCGCTCTCCAGATATCCCATATTGGCCAGCTTGCGTTTGACCTCGCAGGCCAGGGCAAAGAGATTAATGGTGCGGCCTCGGCCATGACAGGTCATGCATTCGTCCGTAAATATCTCGGAAATGCCGTAACGGGATTTTTTACGGGTCATTTCCAAAAATCCCAGCTGGGTCATACCCATGATACGGTTATGCGCTTTGTCTTTTTCCAGTTCCTGACGCAGGATGGAAATAACATTATCTTCGTTATTCTTGTCCTGCATGTCAATAAAATCGATCAGGATGATCCCGCCAATACTGCGCAGCCGCAGCTGCCGGGGTATTTCCAGCGCCGCCTCAAGATTCAGCTTGTAGACGGTTTCTTCAAAATTATCTTTGCCGGTAAACTTGCCGCTGTTGACATCGATCACGGTCATGGCTTCGGTTACGTCAAAAATCAGATAGCCGCCGCTCTTGAGCCATACTTTGCGTCGCAAAGCCTTGCGGATATCCTTTTCCACACCGTATTTTTCGAACAGATCGCCCTCTTCATATTGCACACTGGGCAAAAAAGAGGTGTTCTTTTTCATCGCAATAAGATCGATTTTCTCTTTAATTTTGAGATTGTTGGTAATGACCCGGCGAATATCAGCATCCAGATAATCCCGCAAAGCGCGTTCGATGACATCGATATCCTCATAAATCAGGCTGGGTGAACTTTGATGGGTGAAACGGGTCTGAATATCCTGCCAGATTTTCAGCAAGTAGTTTAATTCCGCCAGAATTTCATTTTCCCCGGCTTCCATACAAGCGGTTCGTAAAATAACCCCTATATCCGCCGGTTTGTTATCCTCGATCAAGCTGCGCAGCTGATTTCTTTTCTGATTGCCGACAATTTTTCGGGATATGGAGACTTCATGCTGAAACGGCAACAGCACCAAAAGGTGACCGGGGATGGTTATGTCGCAGGTGACCCGGGCTCCTTTTTCTGAGAAGGCTTCTTTCTTGACCTGCACCATGATCTCCTGACCACTTTTTAGCAGCTGATCAATTTTTTTGCCTTTGCGGTTGCCCGGCCCCAAAACATCTCCAACATATAAAAAAGCATTTTTATTGAGGCCAATATCGATAAATGCACAGGAAAGCCCCGGCAGCACATCCTTTACCTTGCCTTTATAGATGTTGCCCACGCTTTCATCCTGGTCAGCCCAGAAGACTTCCACCAAACGGTCATCTTCAACAATGGCCACTCTTGATTCCCATGGATAAATCTCGCCGATAATGTCCCTTACCATTCATTACACCCTCTTTATCGGTGAATAAAATTGTTGGTCTTCTTTAATATAATTCCCCTGGCGGAAAATGTCAGCAATATCTTTTGCATTTAGCCCATTTTCGATGAAAAGCGCCTGTAATTCGTCATATCTGATATTAAGCGGTTCATTGATACTGACCATGACTGACAGCAAGTCATATTCGTCCGCGGCGGCGATATTCATTTGATAAAGACCCGGCCGCAGATCCTTCTGCACATTTTTATTTTTGCCCCGGCTTTGCACCGGCAAAGAATCCCGGTTTAAAAGTCCATTGACCAGTGACTGCAGATCATTTCCCGCTTCGATTACAAACGTATATTCAGCCGCGTTGATGATTTTCATCAGCGAAGGGGCATTATCCTCGATCTGCTGACAGTCCGTGATTTTTATAGCCGCAGGCAGCACCTCATTCATGCAGTTGATAAAATCCTGCTGGTCCATTTCCTCCAAATCAAGATCAAAATATTCATGTTTGCCCCAAACCCCAACCGGAAGG
>JAGFXV010000421.1 GCA_017861475.1 Bacillota bacterium
TTACGAAAATAAACCCAAAATCATCGATAAGCTGCATGGAATGCTAAACGAAAGTGGCAGGGCCATTTTTGTTCAGGCCAGTCAAAATAATTTATATGACCAAATCGCATTATGGTTGGTAGAGAGAACGGCCGAAAAGGCTGAGTATCTATCCCGAGACGAATTTTGTAGGTTGTTTGAAACACGGTTCGTCATTGAAGAAAGATTTACAATCCGGGAGAGATGGTTTATGCCATCCATCTGCGGTTTTGTATTGAGGAGAATATGAAAATAATGCTTATCAGGCCAAAGCCGGATCCCAGAACCATTGGACTTCAAAGCGTTATGGTCTGTGAGCCATTGGAATGTATGATTCTGATGGGGGTACTCAAGGAAAACGGACATGAGGTCATTTTTGTGGATATGATTTTGGAAAGACGCTCTTTGTCTTATTTTCTGAAGTTGCATTCTCCACAACTTCTGGGAATCACAGGATATATCAGCCACATCGGTGTGATGAAGGATCTTGCAAAAAAAACAAAGGCATTTGATTCATCCATCAAAGTCGGGGTTGGGGGTGTCCATGCAGAAGTTTGCCCGGAAGATTTTTTCGATGAGAATATAGATTATATCTTTGCCAATGCCCAGGAGTTGTACCAACTGGTCGGTTGCAAACGAACCCAGGGCATTCTTCCATTTAGAGACCTTCCGCGGAGTTACTTAAAGAAGTATTATTATCTTTTCCAGGAAAACTGTGCCTTAATAAAGACCTCTGTAGGTTGTCCCTATCGCTGCAATTTTTGTTTCTGCAAAGAAATTGCCCCGTATGCGGCAAGGGACATTGATGACGTAATCGGGGAGCTACTACAGATTCCGCAGAAAGAAGTATATATCGTCGACGACGATTTTTTATATAATCGGAGGCGAATGCTTGATTTTGTTGCGGCAATAAAAAAGCATGGTATCGACAAACATTTCCTTTGCTATGGCAGAGCGGATTTCATTGCTGCCAACGAGGATGTAATCCTCGAACTTCGCAAAGTGGGGCTGTCGGCAGTCATCGTTGGGGTGGAAGCCTCAGACCAAGAGCAACTGAATACATATAACAAAAAAACCACTATCACTGATAATGAAAGCGCCGTGGCCATTCTGCAAAAACATGGGATCGAGTGCTATGCTACAGTGATTCTTGGGGTAGAATGGACAAAAAAGGATTTTAATAAGCTTTATGATTTCATCAAGCGAAATAAGTTGATTTTTGTCAACTTGCAACCTTTGACACCCATGCCGGCCACCCCATATTTTGAGCAATACAAAGACCATCTGCTAATTCCTTACCAACAGCACGAAAAATGGGATATGGCACATATGGTGATTGCACCAACCAAACTAAGCGTGCGAGCGTATTACCTGGAGATCTTCAAACTGTATTACAAAATCACATTGAATCCTCGAAGCGTCGCAATAATGCTGAAGAGGTATGGGGTGAAATCAAACATCAAGCTTTCACTTGGTGCGCTAAAAATATCGGTGCAGTATCTCAAAAAGATTTTGGAAGGATAGTGGGATTGATGAAAATACTTTTGGTCAGACCTTGGGTAAACAACAACATAACCACCGTAAAAAACTTTCTATTTGGAGAACCTCTTGGCATCGAGTGTGTCGCAACCGTACTAAAGGAGTTGGCAAATATTACGGTCTTGGTGGGGGGCGTTCAGGCTACGTGTTTCCCGAATTCTTTTTTTAGTGATGATGTGGATTTTGTTTTTAAATCCACCACGCGCAGCAATATTGAGATGCTGTTCGAATCAATTGGTAAAAAACAATCTTTCGGTGTCATCGAAGGGATTTATTCCAAAAGCCAGAATTTTATCAATGAGGGCATATTCTGCCAAAATGAATATATTGTCCCTGATAGGCAATCCACCGCAAAATATCGAAGCCAATATCAGTATGTGGGATTTTCGCCTTGTGCCTTGATTCAGACTGCGTACGGCTGCAGAAATCGTTGCAATTTCTGCATTCGCTGGAAGCTGGAGGGCCAGAATTTAAGAGAAATTGACATTCGTGAGATTGTTGACCAAATACAGAACCTGGCTGAACCATACGTCATGATTTGCGACAACGATTTCCTCATCAATGAAAAGCGGTTGGAGGAATTCTGCGATTTGATTTCTGAGCGAAAAATCCGCAAAAAATATATTTGCTATGGCAGCGTCAACAGCATTCTGGAAAAACCGGATGCCATCAGGAGGCTTTCCAAGGCTGGGCTGATGGCTGTGATTGTGGGGTATGAGGCCTTTGACGATGAAAGGATGCTGGAATACAACAAGGCTGCAACGGTTTCCGAGAATAAGTTGGCCACAGAGGTCCTGCAGAGAAATAAAATTGCTTGCTGGGGTTCATTCATTATCCATCCGGACTGGTCCAAGGCGGACTTCAAAAAATTAGTTCAATATGTTCGTTACCTGAAACCTGAATTGATCACCTTTTCGCCACTAGTTCCTCACCCATTAACGCCCCTTTATGAGCAATACAAAGATCGGTTGCTATACGCCAAAGAGGAGTACGAAAAGTGGAATTTCGGAGACGTTCTGATCCGGCCATCCCAAATGTCCTTACGGCAGTATTACTGGCAAGTCATCAAATTCGCAATGATTGTCAATTTTAACCGGCATTCCGCTGCATACACCGTAAAGAACATTCCAATGCATAACATTTGGAAAATGATCAGCGGCTTCAAAACAATATTTAGCGTATACATCAAAAATATGATGACAAAAAAATAGAGGTGCCCATGAAAGTATTACTTGTCAGACCTCCAGCGCCCAACAAATTATCCTTCACAAAAATACTGGACAATGAGCCATTGGAACTGGAATATTTGCATACTGTCCTTTCCAACGGGGGGCACAGCGACTATATCTATGATGGACTGATTGAAACTGTTTCCATTGAAGACGCCATCCGACGGGAGAAACCGGATGCCCTTGCCGTCACCGGATACATTACACAAGAAAAGTTAATGTTGGCCTTTTGCATGAAAGCGAAAGAGATCAACAGCAGTATCATCACCATCCTTGGAGGTGTGCATGCACAGCTGAATTATCAGCGTTTTTATGCTCCGCAGGTGGATTATATCATGCGAAGTGAAAGCATGGATGCCTTCGGATTGCTAATAGAAACCATTGTCCATCCAAGAAAAGAAGAACTGGTAAGGATTAATGGATTATGCTATCAGGGCTCAGAAGGCTGGGTAGAAAATACACTACAACAGACCGATATCAACGACCTTCCCATTCCTGACAGGACGTTCTTTCATTATAACAAACACCACTACCGATATTTGGATCTAACGGAAGTCGCGACGATAAAAACGGCGCTTTCGTGCCCTTTCAACTGTAACTTCTGCTACTGTACCTTGTTAAACGGTGGCCATTATCAGACCCGGGAATTATCTCTGGTGATGGAAGAATTGAAGTCCATTGAAGCCAAGAATGTCCAGATAGTGGATGATGATTTCCTCGTCGACCCAGAACGGATTCGGGCATTCATCCAACTCGTTAAAGAAAATCAACTGCATAAACGGTTTATCTGTTATGCCCGGGCTGACTTTGTAGCAGAGAACCCCCAGTTGATAAAAAGTCTTGTTGAAATTGGATTCCATTACTTCCTCGTGGGGCTGGAAGCCGTTACAGATAGCG
>JAGFXV010000422.1 GCA_017861475.1 Bacillota bacterium
ATTATTATCAGGCGGTTCAACAAAAAGTGCGATAAATGGCATATAAGGGGCGTTTATTATGCGGTATTTAATCTTGTGCGGTGCACTGATGATCACGGATGCCATCATCGTGGCGTTGACACCATTCATTGCGCTGTATATAAGATTCGAGGGAAATATAGAAGCTTCATTTTATGCTACGCTTGTTGATTTCGTTCCGGTCATCGTTGTTGTGCAGATGGTATTGTTTTACATCTTCCACCTGTATCAGCGATTATGGCGTTATGCCGGGATACACGAATTATTCAGCATTGCAGGGGCGGTGACGATCGGATCGGTCATATTGCTGATCGTTGCTTACGGCAGTAATATAGTGTTGCCGCGCAGCATGTATTTTTTGAGCGCTGTTCTCAATATGGCCTGCATCGGACTAAGCCGCATTCTGGTGCGCGTTGCATACCACCGACGACATCAGCGCCACAAGCAGTGCACGAACATACTGATTGTTGGCGCCGGTGACGTCGGCGCTTCCATCGCCAAAGAAATTAAAGACCATTATGGTGACAGCAAAAAAATTATCGGCTTTATTGACGATGATCCGGCGAAGATCGGACAGCGGTTGCTTGGCGAAAAGGTGTTGGGCAACAGGCAAGTAATCCAGCAGATCGTTACACAGCATAAAGTTCAGGAAATTATCATCGCGATTCCATCGGCGAATGGAACTTTGGTGCGGGAAATTATGCAGGTTTGCCGGCAAACAAAGTGCAGTGTCAAGGTCGTCCCGGCGATCCATGAGGTTATTGACGGGATCGTCACTATGCGTCAGTTGCGGGATGTGAATCTGGAAGATTTGCTGCGACGCGATCCGGTAAAACTTGACCAATCGCTTGTAAAAGAATATTTGACAGGCAAGAGTATTGTTGTCACCGGTGCCGGAGGATCGATTGGCTCGGAACTATGCCGTCAAATAGCGAGAATGTCTCCCCGGCAACTGGTATTGCTGGGGAAAAGTGAGAATAATATTTGGGACATCCAGCGCGAACTACAGTGGGATTATCCGGGCCTGTCGACTGAGGCAGTCATCGCCAATGTTTGTGATGAAAAACGAATCCGCAATATTTTCGCCCGCTTTCGTCCTCAAGTTATTTTTCATGCAGCGGCTCATAAACACGTGCCTTTGATGGAAAGCCAACCGGATGAAGCGGTTAAGAATAATGTGTTTGGCACCAAAACTGTTGCAGAAGCGGCGGCTTGGATTGACGTCGATCGGTTCGTGATGATTTCTACGGATAAAGCGGTCAATCCAACCAGTATCATGGGGGCTACCAAACGGGTCGCGGAGATGATCATTTGCGGAATGAACACAAAAACGAAAAAAAATTTCGTGGCTGTGCGGTTTGGCAATGTCTTAGGCAGCAGAGGAAGCGTAATCCCTCTATTCCGCAAGCAAATTGTAAAAGGCGGTCCGATCACTGTTACCCATCCTGATATGCAGCGGTATTTCATGACCATTCCGGAGGCGGCCCAATTGGTGCTGCAGGCTGGCGCTATGGCGCAAGGCGGGGAAGTATTCGTTCTCGATATGGGCAAGCCAATTCGCATCCTTGATATGGCCTGCGACTTGATTGAATTAACCGGACTGGTCCCTCACAAAGATATTAAAATTGAATTCACCGGTCTTCGTCCGGGCGAAAAGCTATTTGAAGAGTTCCTCTCCGCTGAAGAGGGCAGTTCTTCCACCAAGCATGAAAAAATATATGTCGCTAATCTGAAGACGGTGGATCCGCAAAAACTGAATGAAGGGTTAACCTTGCTTGAAGCAACGGATGATCCGGACAAAATCATTACCATTTTGCGCAGATTAGTTCCGACGTATGTTCGTGGCTTGTCTACGTACCGCCGATCTTCAGGCAGTGACGAAATGGTAATGGAAACGGGCAAGATGCCTGATTTTGATAATAGGCATGAAAGCGGTTAAACGGATCATGCATAGCTGATGATGGAAATTTTTTATATCGGGGTGAAACAAATGGCTGATAAAGCAATCGTCCCTTTGCAGGCCTATACTGTTGACACAGACTTGGAAAAAAATTTCGTCAAGGTATTTTTGTTATTGCGTGACATGTTTGTCCTCTCCACATTATTGTTTTTTGCGTTGCGGCTGGACAGTTACCTTTTGATATGGACATTGAGTGCAATCTCAACGATGTTCGAACGCGGATATTCCCTGGTTTTCACACGCGCCATGCCGATTATTCTCCCCTTTATCGCGATTATGGGGGTTAGTTGGGTAGGCATATTTTTAGAAGGAGCATACCTGGATGACAATTACAAGTCGGTATTGATGCCTACTCTTGATTTCGGCATCTTTTTGACAGGGATTATCATCGGAGCCATGCGCATCAGTAAAAGGAAATGGTCTCTGGCCCTTGCACTGGGGTTGTGCTGCATCCTGGGTACTGTCTTTATCGATGTGATCAATCCGGGTACATTTTCAAGATTGGATTACCGTGCATCCGGACTGTATGAACAACCCAACATCGCAGCTTTCACCATGGTCTTATTTCTTACCGCTATATTGCGGTGGGAAAAGAAATCGTTAAATCTGACTGATATGATTTTTGCCACTGCCTGCGGTATTGGCGTATTTTTCACTTTTTCCCGGGGCGGGGTTGTAGAGTTTTTACTGATCGCTTGTTTGTATTGGTACAATTTAAGGAATAAAGAGCGCAGCTATTTCATTATAAAAGGGCTTGTCTTTTTGATCTTCCTTGGAGGGATCATTGTATTTCTGATGCCGGACTATATTAGCCGTCTTGAAATTCTTCAATTCAAATCTACGCGCTTGGATTGGTTTACGGGCGATGTCGGCGGGGCTGTTTCCATATCGGATTCAAGGGTGAAAATACTCGATGAATATTTGCCATTGATTGCCGCCAGTCCGGTTTTGGGAAATGGTTCAGGTTACATTAATTCAATGTGGTTGGGTCCGCATAATATCTATATCGCCATGTGGGTTGAAAACGGGATAGTTGGTTTATTATCCTATATTTGGCTGTTGGTCGCTCTTCTAGTTGTCAATAAACGAATGAATAATTATTGTGGGGTAGCCATGATTATCCTCATTATGGCTTACGGGTTTCTTACCCACAACTTATTGGATGAACGGCCATTTCTACTGTTGACGTCGATTTTGACAACGCGGGCAATAAGCGCTGAAATTATGGGTGCGGAGAAGAACGAGACAGAGCGTGGATAAACAGTAAGCCGTTCACTATTCACCATGCTGGGGGGAGGCAAAGCCGTGAAAATATTGCATATTATTACCAGCCTGTATGCCGGCGGAGCCCAAATCATGCTCTATAAGCTGCTGGCGAATAATGACCGGATGCGCCTCGATTCAACAGTAATTTCGTTAATGGATTCTGCGGAAATGGGCGAAAAAATAGAGTCGCTTGGGGTCGATGTTCATTCTCTTGGTATGAAACGGGGAACAGTGAGTTTGAAAAAGATTTTGTACTTGACCCAGCTGATCCGCAAAATTAACCCCGATCTCATCCAGACGTGGATGTATCATTCAGACTTATTAGGATCATTGGCAGCTTTGCTTGCAGCTGTGCGCGTACCGGTAATATGGGGGATCCACCATAGCAATTTGGATCCGCAGTACAATGATCCAACGACGCTGAAAGTCGCAAAACTTTGCGCCCATATCTCGCGTTTTATGCCGGCACGCATCATTTCCTGTTCGCAGGCGGCGAAAGAAACGCACCGGCAAATCGGTTACTATCAGGAAAAGATGGTAGTAATTCCCAATGGCTTTGATCTGTGCGAATTTCACCCTGATCAAGAAGCGCGTGAGGTGGTAAGGGAAAATTTGCACATCAATTCGGAAACGATTTTAATCGGGATGATGGCCCGTTTTGATCCGCAAAAAGATCACAAAAATTTTATTCAGGCGGCTAGTATTTTGTTGCAGGAACATCAAAACGTAGAATTTGTCCTTTGCGGCAGCGGGATGGATCAACAGAATGCAGCCTTAATGGAATGGATCAGGGAAGTTGATATTGAACCGAAAGTCCATCTTCTTGGGCACAGAAAAGATGTATCACGGATATTGGCGGCGCTGGATATCGCAACGTTGTCTTCGTGCGGTGAAGCGTTC
>JAGFXV010000423.1 GCA_017861475.1 Bacillota bacterium
ATGATACCATCAGGTACCCATTCTATTGTAGGCGTTGATTGTATTGAAGCTAATATTGGAGACTCCTGAGGGGTCGTTTTATCGTTAGGGGCATTTGAGGAAGTACAGCCTGTAATTGAAATTATAAAAATAAAAACTAATATCGATAGATAAATATATTTCATTCAAATTATCCTTTTAATGAATATCCTATTAAGTCTGACTTGAGCCTCCAGAGCAAGGAAGTATAATAGTATTTTCTGCTTTACAAATGCAATCCTCTGCCATACTAAGCCATCTCCTTATTAATTAAGATAAACTTAGATCAATAGATAAAGGGCTTGATATTTCATCAGCCGATACCGGATTCTTGAATGGCTGCAACTATGGATTCCTTATCTGGACAAAAGCCGATGAATTTTATTAGTTCTCCGACAACAAGCGCCGGCAGGGCGCACAAATTATATTCATCAAACAGCTCATTATAATCATTATAGACAATTATCTCGACCTGGTCTTTATATACCGGCTCGATTTCCTTCAACAAGTTCAGCAGGTTATCATCATTAGGCCCCGAAGTTGATGATAAAAAAGCTTCTAATTTTATCTTGCTCATAGGCCGGCCTCTTTCAGAGCATTCTCCAGAGTCTGGCGGCTGGGGCAGATTCCCTCGATCCTGATTCTTCCCCCGATGACGATCGCCGGAACACACCCCAACCTGTATTCCTGGAATTTAGCCATACCTCCTCGCCCTAAGTACTTGATTATCTCCACCCTCCCGCGGTATTTTTCAGCATACGCATCTGCCAGTTCCATGATATCCACGCAACTGGAACAGGGGGGATCACCGCTGAAGAATTCCATTTTAACCATTAACTATTTCCTTCTTGATCAGCTTTTCTATATCATCCTCAGAAGGTACCTTGCCGATTGAGACTACTTTATCGTTAATAACCAGAGTTGGCGTCATCATGATGCAGTATTTATCTCCCTCGGCAGACATAGCATCGAACTTTGCTACTTTCGCTGCCCTTTTCGTCAGTTCTTTGCACCGGGCGCAGGGCGGCGTCGTACCGAAGACTTTAATATTTATCATGCTTCTCCTACCTTATTTTGCAGATAAGTTCCTCATTTCGATGTTAACCCAGGCTCGAATGGCTTCTTGATCCGGAACGTGGTCCATGCATTTAACCTGGCCATTAATTACCAGCACCGGAGTCATTAGATAACCCATTTCCTGTGATTTTTCTTTGATAGGTTGAAGTACCATATCCAGTTCCTTGAACCTGGCTTCGATCGAACCTGCGTTTTTTGCTTCGTCTTTAGATAACTCATTGATCTCACCGGAAATCGCTTTCAGCCTCTCGACATCCGGCTTAATCCGGGTCACCTCACTTAAAGTATGCCCGCTTTCGACCCTCCCGTATTTGGCTGCTTCTTCGGTATGAATGGCAATTTTTCGGACCTCTATTTCTTTGGGAAATTGTTGGGCTACTTCTTTCGCTCGCTTGAAAGTTGTCAAACAACGAATGCAGGGTGGCTCGGTGCCGATTACAACGATCTCCATTATATTTTATCCTCCAGTATTACTTTTTCAATTCAAAGACTTTAAAATGCTTAATCGTTGGGCAAGGATTGGTGTTTATTAAGGGCATCTGACTATGCCTTGTGCCCAGAGACAACCGCCGCAGACCGGGAAGGCATTGCCATAGCAGTCCTCTTCGTTATATTCGAATAAATCGCAGCTCCCACAATTGGTGCAGGGGGCGAAATCGAACTTCTTGACCCGGTCACGGAAAGCTAAGTGCTCCGGAGCAAACCACAGCTTGGGTAAACTCTGGTCTTGAATACGACCGATAGTCCAACGCTTGGAGACATGTTTAATGTCTCTGACATAGGTCCCATTGGTATGCAGAAGCGCCAGGCAGGGGCTGAAGCCTCCATCCCAGGAGATCGCCCCACAGTCATTATCAATGAACGGGCAATGATTAAGGTTATCCTGTGGTAGGCTGTCCAGCCAGTTCACGGTATCAACTTCCCGGTACAGGGCATCTAAAGAGAGAAAATTAGGATCAATGCGGGGGAGAGTCAGACTGGGATGACCATAACTATCGGTTAAATTAGCATAGAGGATTTCATCCTGCATTTCTTCGGTATATGGCAAAATATTGGTCACCAGAAAACGTTCCACATTCAACCGCCGGCCCAGCTTGAGCACGGCTGGCAGATCAGCAATATTCCGCTTCATGGCTACAAAGGTTATGCCCAATTTAGTCTTATATTTAGGGATAAAAGCACAACAGGCGATACTGCTGGTCGAGAGGATAATTTCATTGAATCGGGTAACGTTCTCAATCACCTGGGGCAGGGAAGCTCCCAGGCGAATATCGGCATAGCTTTCGGGGGTAGCTCCATCAATAGAAATCCAGATCAAGTCAATTCCGGTATCCAGCAGGTTTTGCGCCATCACCGGGGTAAGCAGTATCCCGTTGGTTATTAATTTTACTGTGGCCCCTATTTTTTTAGCTTCGGAGACCATTTCGACAATCCGTGGATGAAAGAGAGGTTCCCCAAATCCGCCAAAAAAGACCTCGGGCACCGGTGAAAAGGTTTTTAGACCATCCAAAATGTGCCTGAATGCATCCTCCGACATGTTCCCCATGGGCTCATCCCAGGAATTGCGCATGCAGGTACGACAGTCCAGGTTGCAGCGGTTGGTCGGCTCTATATACAGTTTCTTCAGATTGAATTGGTAGTCTGTAGCAGGAGGAATTATATTTGCTGTCTTTAACTCCGGTATATTCACCACCTGAGTTCCGCTGCAGCAGGGTTTGGCGCTGCCCGCACAGGCCCCCGAGGGCCGACCTTTTAGACCGCAACCTTCTTTGATATTGCTTTTTAGCTCATCTACCATATTCTTTGATTCCTTCGATGATCACCTCAATTTTAAAGGTGTTGTTAAGCTGGTTTCATTGCGGAAACCCTTTGCGCCCATTTTGCTTAATCTCTTTTTCCATTTGAAGTAACTCCTTTTACATTATCTTAAGCAAGGAAATAT
>JAGFXV010000424.1 GCA_017861475.1 Bacillota bacterium
CGTTATGTTATAATTACACATAACGATGATTAAGGCAAGGGGAAAATACAATTAATCCTAAATAATTGGCTTGTTACGATGGGAAATGATGATTTATCGTTATGATGATCGGGAACTCAGGTTTGAGTTTCGCAACACAACTTGGTACAAGGATGAAATTGCTTGCCCTGCGGCAATGCTGCCTTTGCGTTACCGATACGGACGAGTATCCGACAGATGAAATAGGCGATAAAAGTCAGCTCGCCTTTGTCGTATGCCCCAGGACCAAAGCGCCAAACTCACTGCGTCTTTCCAGCGTTTCAGTATATCCTGCAATGACAGCTTACCGCGTCTGATTATGTCTTGATCTTCAACCACTGGGAGTTTCGCCGGCACGCCAGGTAAGCGCTGCCGGCCTGTTTGGCCATGACTCCTTCCAGCCGGGATTGTGCCGCAGCTTTAAAAAATGCAACGCCATCTCCCGTGACATGATTGTTGAATTTGATGACGTCAGATGGACATGATCTTTCTTATGCAGAAGATGAAGTTGACTGTGCTCTTCGGTTGAAGCAGGGAAAAGTATTCCCGCAGATGGTCATTCAACTCATAGTTTCAAGCTACCACTTTACTATTATTTAATCCCCATTGTTATTCCTGTGTGAGGTTAGTAATTTACAGGCACTGATGAAGGTTCCATCGTCTCAGTAGTTGCTTCAAATAATATATTTTTTCCGGCTGTTTAGAATCACACAAGATATCTGGAGCAAAGGTCATTATACGTTACGCAATATTGAAATAATTGTCTCTAAATTGGCGGGTTAGGTAATAACTTTAAAGTAAGGAGGTAACTATGAAAAAAAGAGCATTTTGGGTTACAGGTCTTGGGATGTGTTTTGCTGTCTGTCTGATTGGTGCCCAGCTGGCATTTGCCGATGCTAAGAGCAACTGGACGTATGACACACCGGTAGCTACCGGTGAAGGCGGTGATTTCACCGGAATGGAAGCAATGGTAACAGTGAATGGCACTGTGACTAAAATTGAACCCATGGCCGGAAGGAAATCGAGCCTGCAGATGCGGATTAAGGATAATGATCAGAGCGGTAGCTGGGTCGTTTACATGGGACAAGCGGAGCTATCATCGCTTCCGAAATCAGCAAAGATCAATGGACCATGAGAATCCGCAATGAGGAAGATGGTCAGGCGGTGTGGCAGTGCTGTTTTCCCTATAAAGAAAGAAAAGACTGAAAGAAATATTAAATCAAAATCTAACCCGCCTATTTATGATCGAGGACTATAAATTTACAAAATATTACATGCCGGGTAACATCAGGATGACATAGATTCAGTTGATACAAAGAATGTCTGTCATGAGTCATTGAACAATATCCGGATAAGAGAGGGGATTAAAAATGGGAACACGACAATCAGCCAATAGACTCATGTTTATGATGTTTGCAGCCGGATTGATCCTGGTCTTTATCCCTGCGGTACTTATGGCGTCGGATAATATTCCCAGAATTACGATCCTGGAATTGAAAGATAAAATGGATAGAGGTGAAAAGATCGTTATCCTGGATGTCCGATCAGGAGAGGATTATGCAAGCAGTAAGGTTAAAATAAAGGACGCTGTCAGAATTCCGATAGACCGGCTGAAAGACAGATATCAGGAGTTGCCGGCAGGCCTTGAGATTATAACGTATTGCGCCTGACGTGATGAAGCAACCAGTGCCCGTGCGGCACGGATATTGTTGGATCTAGGTTTCAAAAAAGTCAGCGCTCTGAAAGGCGGCTGGCATGCATGGAAGGATGCACAATATCCCACACAATCTAAAGAGCCATAAGGCCTCAGCCGGATCATTCTTCAGTGAAGATAGTCCGAGGTTGCTTGCGTGCGTCAAGCAAACAGGCGCAGGTCCTATTTTGCCATTGTTTCGAACTGCTTTTCAATCAGGCCCTCCAGCGAACGACAATTCCAGCACATGATTCGGCCATCCCGACCGATCAATAGTTTAACGGGCACACCCCCGACGCCATATCTCTTTGAGATGATTCCCTCGGAATCTAAAAGTGTCGGGTAGGGAAGATTGTGTTTTTTGGAATAAGCCGTTACTTTTTCGTCTGGTTCCTGGACATTGATGTTCATCATGACCAGACCTTTTTCATGGTAACGATTATAAATTGCTTTCAGGTGGGGAATAGAGGAAAGGCAATCCCTGCACCATGTCGTCATAAAAATCAAGAAGATGGTTCGACCTTTATAGTCGTTCAGTTTAACTTCCTTCCCCGTCAAATCTTTGAGGGTGAAATCAGCGGCATAGGCGGCATCGGTTTTTGCAAAGCTATCCGAAGATGCCTCCCGTGCAATACTTGTGAAAGTAAAGTAAAGTAATAAACATAATACCAGAACATAAAGAACTGCATACTGTGATAATTCCCGCAGTATTTCATTTTTGCAGACCGTTTGTATCCTGGACGAGCTCTTTGCTAACAACATTATTATTTTTTGCATAAGACCTTCCTGAATCGATCGTTTAATTAACTACAGACAACATATTTTTGTCCCTTACCGTTATTATTGATCTTTTCGGGCAGAATGAATACCGACACACTGCATCCTAAGATAATATCGGTTCCTGAAGGATCAAGTATGAATCCAACATTATTTTCAGGTTATCGTTTCTGAAAGGCATGTTTTGTTGACAATAGTTTAAAGAGAGATAAATTAATCAAATTGAGTATTTTATAAAGTCAAGCCTTCAGAAACCCGGGCGTTAACAGGTCTGCTGTTGCGTCGGCACGGTAAGGAACTAAACATAAAAACAAAATTTGAAAGGAGATGAACGCATGAAACGCAAAGCTTCGGCAGTGTGGAAAGGTGGAATAGGGGATGGACGCGGATCTTTGACTACGGCCAGCGGCGTCTTATCCGATACGCAATATTCCTTTGCCGACCGTTTTGAAAACGGAACCGGTACGAATCCGGAGGAATTGATAGCCGCAGCGCATGCCGGTTGCTTTTCGATGGCCCTGTCCGGGCAATTGGGCGCTCAGGGACTGACTGCGGATATCATCCAAACAACCGCGAATGTCACGATTATAAAACGGGATGAAGGTTTTGCAATCACCACCGTGCATCTGGATGTCCGGGCGAAAGTGCCCGGGGCATCCATTGAAGCCTTTAATACGGCAGCAAAAAACGCCAAAGAGGGGTG
>JAGFXV010000425.1 GCA_017861475.1 Bacillota bacterium
TGACGTATGGGGATTCGATCCGCTGCCGCATCATATGGAACCATATGAAGGACCGGTCAGCACCCCCGAACTGATGAAAGAATATCCGCTGATCCTGACTACCGGAAACCGTCTGTGGGGCTGCTTCCATTCAGAACACCGCCAGCTGCCCACGATGCGTGAAATCCATCCGCAGGCAATGATGGATATCCACCCGGATACCGCCAAAGCTCTGGGAATCAACGAAGGCGATTGGGTATGGCTGGAGAACAAACGCGGTAAATGCAAACAGGTAGCCAGATTCAATTATGGTCTGGATCCGAAGGTTGTACGCGGAGAACACGGCTGGTGGTACCCCGAACAGGAAGGCGCAGAACCCAGTTTATTCGGAGTATTCGATACCAATATCAACAATCTAACCACGATGGGCATATATGGACCGACTCATTACGGCGCTCCGTATAAATCAACCATTTGCAAGGTATACAAAGTGACCCCGGAGAACGATACGAAAACGCCTGGTCAGATTGTAACCAAAGAGGGAGGATTCCAGAATGCAAGATACTAAAGAAGTCCGCTATGGCTTGTTAATCGATTATGACTACTGCACCAACTGCCATACCTGTGAAGTAGCCTGTAAAAAGGAATTAAACCTGCCGGTAGGCCAATATGGCATAAGAGTGCTGGAAGATGGTCCTCGTCAGACCACAACCGGGGAATGGGAGTGGACGTATATACCACTGCCGACTTCCGAGTGCAACCTGTGTGAAGACCGGGTAAAGATGGGCAAACTTCCGACCTGCGTTCACCATTGCCAGAGCGGTATCATGGAGTTTGGCCCGGTTGAGGAACTTGCCAAAAAGATGACCAAAGCGACCATGGTTCTCTTCTCCAAATAGCGACCATGGTTCTCTTCTCCAAATAGAGTGAGGATGGAATAATCGGCGGCTTTGTCAACAAATTGTGCAGCTAATTTAAATCGCAACAAGATGGCCGTGGGCCGTTCTTGTAAAATGAAAAAGGAGGAATTCTTGTGGCGGTAAACGAGAGAGGCGGTTTTAGACCTCCGGATGCAAACAAACTGGTTACCAAGTGTCCCGCATGTCAAGCATTCAATTCACCCAAAGACACCAAATGTAAAAAGTGTGGTGCCGAGCTGAAGAAGGATGCAGACGACAAAAAGTAAAGTTCAATGAACAAAAGGAGATTCGCCATCGCTAATGGCGAATCTCCTTTATAACGTTGTTTTGGCTAAAGAAAGAGACTAGAGAATTTCAGTGAAGATAAATATTTTTAATGTTAAATACGGAATAATAAATGAGAGGTTATTTAAACAGAAACAATTGAAGTTTGCTTATGTCTTTGTGTATTATAAAATTAGGATATAAGATCGAAAATTGAAATAATTCAGCAAAAACAGGCGCTTGTTGGCTGACAATTTTTATCGACGTTTTAATTATTTGGCAAGGTCTATTCGGTAAAGGCTTTTGTAGGAGGGGAATGAATGGAAACAACGTCCCGGGAACATTCCAATACAAATAATGTACCTGCTTACCCTGTAGGCACCGATGTTCATTCGCAGGAACGCTGGTCCGGCATAATGGAATATAAGAGAAAATTCATTCAAAATCAATTGGATAATTTATATTCCAATCCTTATATGAATGCGGAGGTAGTTGATTCCTGGCTGCGTTCACGCGAGTCCGGCCTGGACCCGTTTACAGAAACAATAAACGGTTTTATAGCATCTGACAATCTTAAGGATGTTTTGGAAGAAAATGATTTACTTATTGAAAGTACCAAAATCCTCTTTGCTGCCTTGAAATTGAAAGACCTGGTCATTGCCTCACGTTACGCTCTTTATCTATTTGATAAAAATAGTATTCTTTTGTTGCATGAAGGTGATTATCTGGCCCCCGACAACTCAATGGTGGGGACGGTTTGGAGCGAAGAATCAGCAGGCACTTGCGCCCACCATCTGGCATTACGGTTAAAACGTCCTTATCATTTGTTAGGGCCGGAGCATTATTGTGTTATTATGGATAATTCCAATTCATCAGCAGCGCCTGTTTTGGATGATGAAGGAGAAGCTATCGGTGTTTTGGTATTGAGTCAGCACCTGCCCAACAATGCAGGAGATAATGCCTACTTAAGTCTCAGTTCTCATACCATGGGTTTAATCACTGCCATGGCAGCCGCCGTTGAAAACCGCATGAAGCTGAAAAAAAGCTATGAAGAAGTGAGGGCAGCCCACCTCAGGCAAAAAGCTACATTGGCATTTATTGATGAAGGAATTGTCACCCTTGAAAAAAACGGGAAAATCGTTCATGTAAACAAGGAAGCTACTCGAATTTTTCGCCGCCCGGCGGAGGAATTGGAAAATAATAATATTCGTCAATTCTTAAATAAACAAAGCCAACTGATGTTGTTGGTTGAGCAGGGTGAAAATGCTGATATTGATGAGAATTTTATGGTTGATAATGAGGAGCAGCCCTATTTTGTTAACATTCGCTCTGTACTTGATCCCGGGTTCAAAAATGCGGGCGGGGCAATTTTAAGGCTTAACAGTGCTGAGAAAATTAATGCCCTGGTCACGAACCGCTCAGGAGCCAAGGCTTCGTATAATTTCGATAATATTATTGGACAAAGTGATGTATTTAAGAAAACGATAGCAATGGGGAAACGTTTTGCCAAATCGACGGAAAATGTTCTTATCATAGGTGAGAGCGGTACGGGCAAGGAATTATTTGCGCAATCCATGCATAATGAGTATCGTCCCAATGGGCCGTTTATTGCTGTTAATTGTGCAGCAATGCCCAGAAACTTGATTGAAAGTGAGTTGTTTGGATATGAACCGGGTAGTTTTACCGGTGCAGAGCGCAGCGGACGACCCGGCAAAATTGAACTGGCTCATGGCGGAACTTTATTTCTTGATGAGATCGGGGACATGCCGCTT
>JAGFXV010000100.1 GCA_017861475.1 Bacillota bacterium
GGCGGAGTATATTACTGGAAAAAATCCGGTGAAAACAAAAAGGTCAGACTGAGTTCAAAACCTGGTGGATCAGCCATGATTTATCAATTGGCCAAAGTCATGGTGCCAATGAATATTGCCCAGGTGGAAGGAATTGAACTTGAGGAAGAATTTCTCAACCGACCCAATACCAATGCAATCACTACTTCATGGACCGTTTGGCGTCAATTTCCGAATCCGGGCTTCAATCATCAATCATTTCGACTGGAAAAATGGCACGAATTCGAACCAGGTCACTGGGATTACATCGTAGGCAGGTTGTCAGGATCACCTGATTTGCTGGTCATCCAGGATAGTAATCTGGGGTTTCGCGACTGTCCGGGGGGATGGCCGGAAGTGCTGTCATTTGATTATGTAGATAAACCGCCTCGGGATATCATTATTCAACTGGGTCAATACAATGACAGCAAAGACAATCCGTTGCTGGAACGAATCAGTGATCTGGGTTGGGCAGACAGAACTACGATTGTAACTTCATTGAGCGATTTGCGATCCTGCGCTGTGAAAATAGGCTTGTCATTGTCCTGGGAAAGAATGCTGGAAGAAGTGGTGGCGGCAGTTCTCAGCAGTAATTGTCCTTTTATCCCGGCACCAAACCAACCGATTAAATACACACAGATCATTGTAACTTTGGGAGCAAGCGGTGCAATAATCGTTGGTCAGAATAAAAGTACAATGATATTTGATCGCAGTTTGCAGGAAGGTGATTTTGCCAATCACTATCCGGGACAAATGATGGGGAATCATGCCTGTTTGATTAGTTCACTGATCGCAGATTGGGCGGACAACCCGGAAGGCATTGACTGGATCATGGCCTGTTCCAAAGGGGTACAACTGGCTCGAAAACTACATATTATGGGCTATGAAGTTGTGGATGATAATCAATACAAGCAACTGCGTTTCCCTCTAACATCAATTGCCGATTTCTATCAGGAAATCAGTGAGTCATGCAATATAACGGACCGTCTGCAGAGCGATCAGATCAGTGATCTGGGCTTTTTCAGCATTCTTAATCACAGAATTGTCAACTCCGAAGATGGTGATCACTGGACCATACTGGAGGAAAAATTATTGAAAAGCCAACAGCGAGATTTATCCATTCAGGATCTGCAGCTGGCAGTGTATGAGTGCGCCAGAAATATTGTTTTACGTGGGCCGCTGTCGGCCTTACCGGATGTTCCTGTAGAAACAATCGGCAGTTGGTCAAGTGCGGACCGGCAGGAAATTGAAGGCGTGCGCAGTGTGAAAAATGCCATGCAGGATTATCTGCATTTAAAAAATCCTGATACTCCTTTATGTGTAGCGGTGTTCGGTCCACCCGGAGCAGGTAAATCATTTGTCGTAAAAGAAATAGCCAAAGGGCTTGGTATTGACAAATCAGCCCAGTTGACTTTTAATCTTTCTCAATTTGAATCACCAGATGAACTGCAGAATGCCTTCCACCAGATTCGCGACCTGAATCTGCAGGGTAAGATGCCGCTGGTATTCTGGGACGAGTTTGACAACCCCTGTGCAGGAAGATATTTAGGATGGCTGCGATACTTCCTGGCACCTATGCAGGATGGAGAATTTACGGATCACGGAACATCACGTCCGCTGGGGGGAGGAATCTTTGTTTTCGCCGGTGCGACCCGTTACTCCTTTGCAGATTTCCAGCAGGGTGACAATGAAGATGATCGTGCCGCCAAGAAACCGGATTTTATAAGCCGTTTGAGTGCGTACATAAACATCCGCGGGATCAACGGCAATCCCAATACGGTCGAAGACCGGCTTTACATGATCCGCAGAGCTTTCATCCTGAGACAATATCTCAAAATCTATGCCCCGCAAATCAGAAGTGAGCAGCAGTTTGTTATTGAAACTGGCGTTTTGGATGCGTTGCTGAAGACCAACAAATATTATCATGGTGCCCGTTCGATGGACAATTTATTAAAAATGAGCAATCTGGCTGATAAACGGAAATTTGAATTATCCAGCCTGCCGCCCAATGACATTATCGGCATGCACGTTAACGTGAAGGAGTTTAATGCCCTTACCATGATGGGGGACAGGAGAACATTAAGAATCGGAATCACCGGCTACCATAACCTGAATCCGGAGCAGATTGGTACGATTGAACAGGGAATCGATGAAGCAATCCGTTTTATTGAGGAACAATATGCCGATCACTATATTACCGTATTTTCATCCCTGGCCGCAGGTGCAGACCGTCTGGCAGCAAGACATTTATTAAATCGGGAAGCTGCCCGGTTGATCGCTATACTCCCTTTGCCGGTAGAAGATTATATCAATGACTTCGGACCGACGGATGACTTTCGTATCGACGGTCAAGGGGCGGAACTGCGCAAGGAGTTTCACTATTGGCTGTCGAGAAAAGCGATCGAAATTATAACCATGCCGGTATCTCCAACCAGAAAAGCGGCCTACCTTAAAGCCGGATATTTTGTGGCTGATAATAGTGATATCATGATTGCCATTTGGAACGGCAATGAAAAAGAGGGAGATTCGATCACTGATCGGATTGTGGCCCGGGCAGAGTTGCTCAATAAACCCATCTGTCATATTTGGGCAGACGATTTCGAAATACCAAATATACGAAGTAGTATCGCCGACAAATGCGGATTCATACGTTATAAGAACTTTACCTGTCATGCACCGGATCAATGGAACTGATATTGGTGCATTTGACTAATAATCATCATTTCGTAAAGGGAATGGGGAATTGATATGAATTTTATCGGTAACGTCATCTGGCTTCTATTGGGCGGGATTATTGCGGCATTTTTATGGTTTGTGGCTGGTGTGATTTTATGTATTACCATAATCGGTATACCCTTTGGGATCCAATGTTTTAAAATCGCCGGATTTGTATTATGGCCGTTCGGGAAAGAAATTGAACTGGGTCATTTCGGGGCCGGAGGCTTGATCATGAATATTATCTGGCTGATCGTATTTGGCTGGGAGTTTGCTTTGACTCATCTTGGCATTGGATTGATATTCTGCATCACCATTATCGGAATTCCATTTGGTCTGCAGCATTTTAAATTTGCCCAGCTGGGGCTTATTCCGTTTGGAGCGGAAATCAAATAATGCCGGACTTATATTCTGATGAATATATCAGATTAAATCTTGCAGGGATGGTATAAATGACAGGCTGGCAGGTTTAGGGGATTGAATAATCGTATGAAAACAAATGAAAGATTCCCGGAGATTTCAAATTCTCTTGCTGAACGCGGAGTATCATTTATCACTGATATCCACGCCGAGGGCAGGGGAGCAGCGATTGCCAATACATATTTCCTGGAAAAAAGCAATAAATGTTATATGATCGATGCAGCTTGCGGCAAAGAACGTCTTAAACAAATCAAAAATCATCTGCAAAACAGATACTGTGATCTGCTGGTTACGCATTCCCACCTTGATCACAGTGCCAACAGCGGAGCAGCTGTTGACGTCAACTCACGGGTGATATTTCATCCGCGTGTTCGGTCCTGCCATGATCGACAGGGTATTGTTTATACAGAAATACATGCCGCATTTTTTCAAATTCCTGCTGCAGCTTTCCAGTTTGAGCTTGTTACGAGCCAACATAGGACCCATACATACGCCGCGTAACAATGTTCAGTATCTTCAATACGATGATCGCCAGGAGCTGGATTTTGCTGGTACTGAATTTTCCGGATGGTCTTTGGACGACGGAATATATGCCCTCGACACCCCGGGACATCAGGATGATCATCTCTCATTTTACGTACCCGAAAAGAAAATCATGTTTGCAGGTGATCTGGTTAATTTCTTAAATCCCAATGATATTCTGGACGGTAGTTTAAAAGATACCCAAACAGGTATGAAGAAGATGCTGCAATTGGCCGAAGCAGGCGGAATTGATGTGTTTGCAGTCAGTCATGCGTTGCCGGTCATCGGCAAAGATAATATTATCTCATATATAAGCTCTATAATAGCTGAGCAGAATGAAATATTTGACACAGTCTCAGCAATTGTATCTTCTTGCGGAGATAAAAATGATTTCGAAGGGATCATCGAGAAAATCTACGCCCATGAATCCGACCTGATGAAAAAGGTACTGAAGATCAATTATCCGCGTTCAGTTTCTTTTATTGATGTATATGTGTATTTATATCTGCGGGAGTTTGTTTATATTTAATCAAGGCGCAGTACATTGGATATCAATCAATACCCCCGCTATCGCTTGCGCTTTAGCGGGGGTATTTGACAGTTTTGAACCTTCCGGGTGGGAAGGTTTTTTTATGGCATAAACCCGGCTTTTAGAAGCCGGTTGCCAGGTCTTCTGGCATCACAATTGTCTTAAACGGTTTAATTTGATAGATTTCCGGAATAACAGGTCCTTGATCGGTAATTTTGCTGCCCGCAACATATGAATTGGTGGGTAAAACTCTGCGTACATCCTTTAAGCTTGAACCATACCAGTAGGAAAAACTGTTTATTATCCCTATAGCAGTGGGGCGATCCGAACAGGTATTGATGATGCAAGGTTTGCCGTTGATCATGCCCATGTATATCGCTACATGACCTATTTGTGTCTTGTCAGAATTCCAGAATGTAAATATATCACCAGGTTTCAGGTTTTCTGTGCCGACCAGGGTGTATTTGGAGGTCCCGGATATTTTTTTGCCATACACTCCTTCGACCTTTACCCCGACTGAGCCATAGTTTTTGGCAGCCGAAGTTATGGAATATCCGAAATCTTTGTATACCAATGAAACGAAATTGGAGCAGTCAATATAACCAGTAGTAGGATACTTGGTATGTCCATACTTCATGAATCCATACTCCATATACCAAACAGCCCGTCCAACCAGAGTCTGCGCCGGACTGCCGTCAAAGTTTGCCCGGAAAGAGTCAACGATCGGTTTTTCATGGCTGTTATAACTGCTGATACTACTTGCAGAGGGTGTTGTAGCGATTTTTGATACCGGCGATGATGACCCGGTTCCGGCTAAAGCATTGTTCAGAGCGGTCTTCGTAATCGGACCAACAATACCGTCAGTTTTTAATCCCTTCGATTTTTGAAACTTTATTACCGCATCATACGTTTTTGGGCCGAACCACCCGTCAATGTTGTTTGTATAAAAGCCCAGCACGGTAAGATCATTCTGTAATTGAGTAACGGCTGAACTTCTGCTGCCCAAGGTCAGATCCTGTGTGCCATAATCACTTGCCTGAACAGTCAAAGGGACAATCGCAACCATAAATAAGATCAATACAGAAACAAAAAACAAATGTTTGCAACGTAATGGTAACATAAATGCTCCTTTCTAAAGTCAAGTGTACGAAAACTGTTAA
Source organism: Bacillota bacterium (assembly GCA_017861475.1). Classification (GTDB taxonomy): domain Bacteria; phylum Bacillota; class Syntrophomonadia; order Syntrophomonadales; family Syntrophomonadaceae; genus Syntrophomonas_B. The sequence goes on from JAGFXV010000100.1 coordinate 5,365, forward strand.
ATTATGTAACGATTGGACTTTTTCAATTCTCACCTCCTTATATAACCAATTCGGCTCGAATTACTTAGTACCTTTTGGTAAATATGGACAATTAGATTTCAATTGGATGATGAAAGGGCATGAAGGAGGAATAAACCTGCGTTCCAAGCATTTGGCGAAAGAAATATGGTAAATGATGGTAGGGGGATTTGCGAAATTACTTCTTCATTTTAATCCGGGTTGAGTTCAATTGTTTTAAATTAGAAAGTAAATAGATCCTTCGCTTACGCTCAGGATGACATAACTATCTCAACAAGAGGCCCTTTGCTTCGTTTGATTATTCACCTCTTCACCAGTGTTCACATATTGTAAATAAAATGTGAAAGAGGTGGATATTATCCGAACAGCAAAAAATGAAAGGATAAATATATTATTTTTCATTTTATTAATGATTGTTCTGATATTTAGCTGCAGCAATCAGGTGCAATCAGCGCAAAATGAAGATATAACACAAAGTTTAATCAACAGCGAAGCACCACCGGTTTTTTTATCTCCACCGGTAAACCAAATCGAGGTAATCAAAGCGAATTACGGATACAGCGGACAAGGCCGTCCTCTGACATGTGTGACATTTAAACCAATAAATTCGCAGGGCAAGGCGACCTTGCTGGTGTTCGCGATTCACGGAGCAGAGGATGCTTGGCTGGGCGACTCCTGGATGTTGGTCCAAATTGCTGATGATGTGGAAAATTATTTCACCGAAAACCCTGAAGAGCTAAATGGGACAACTTTAACCATTGTTCGGCTAGCCAACCCTGACGGATTATGTGAAGGTTGGACCAATAACGGTCCGGGAAGATGCACTGTGGCTGGCGGATATGACTTGAACCGTATTTGGCCCAAAGGGTTTAAGGTTTTACGGGGAACTCGTAATTATACAGGAGCTGTTCCCATGTTGGCTCCCGAAGCCAATGCATTAAGGGATCTGGTTATATTAAAAGCCCAGGAAAATGGAGGTAAACTAAATAATGTTTATGATTACCACGGGTGGTTAAACACCAGTTTCGGTAGCAGAAACATATGCTGGCAGTTCCAATCAACGCTTGGAATCAATTATTCCGGTGGCCTGGGCGGAGGATATTTGGCAAAATGGGCACAGGACTACGCCTGCAACACTGCTCTGATAGAGCTTCCCTGGCCAACTAAATGGCAACAAGAAAACTATAGTAAGAATATAATAAGTGCTTTAAAAATGGTTCTTTAATCAACTTCAACAATGGCCATCAAAACATAGGGACCGTAAACGCAGCAGAGAATTTGTACCGGTCGATCCAGGGTGTTTTTGAATTTATAATCTTCACATCCCCATGACACTGTCGCATCAAGTTGGGGGGGACAGTATTTTACCGGCAAAGAATGGGGATGCCTTTCAATGACTTGCATGCCGGATGCCAGCGTGGCGTTGTAAAGTGTGCTGGAAGCCTGGCATATCCCTCCGCCGATGCCGTTAATAACTTTATTACCGGAAAAAATCGGCGCACTTTTATAGCCTGCCTGGCTGGTTCTTTGACCGACGGTTTTATTATATGAGAAAACCTCACCGCTGTTTAATATCGTTCCATTGATTTTCTCGCAGGCCAGAATAATATTATTGGTTCGTCCTTCCGAACTATTAATCAAGGTGGTATAAAAAGAACCGATCATTGTTTTATATCGCCAACGAATGCCAAGCTCTGGCCCCAATGCGCCCCAATTGGGCAAATTCTCCGGTGGAGTAGGAATGATCTCCTGATAATTGGCGCTTTGTAAAATGATAAGCGGTCCCTGACTTTTATACATTACAACATAGGAAAAGCCTTGCGCCAGCCTGCGTAAGGGTAAATATACGACTTCCGATTGCTCCAGAGGAGTCAAGCTATCAAGCGGCGCTGTGCTGATGTATTCCAGCGGCAAAAAGGTTTGTGCAATGTCCGAATAGCTAACCTGTAAAGTACCGTTGGCCTGAAATACATAATTACATGAAAATAGTTGGGCGGCATCTTTTAAAGAAACCATACTTTGTCCTATTTGATTAACACAAATGGAAGGTATGGTTTGAGTTTTATCATCCAGAATTATTGTACAGGGCAGGGGAGTTAAAAATGGCTTATCCGTTGACTGTTCAATCGGCAAATCAGAAGCCATGGCAGATGAATGAAAGATAAGCAGTAATAATAGTATGCTTATCAGGAGCAGAACGGATCTTGGTCGGGGCATAGCATTACCTCCATAAATTTATGTTTACTAACTATATATATGGTCCGGACGTATCCTTTTATGTTAGCAAATAAGAACCCCACCCACTGACGCAATCAGAGATTGCTTGCGGGTCCCGGGAACCTTGTTGTTTCACAATAAAAAACCGTAGCTTTTAAAACTACGGTATAGTGAGACGAAAATTAAATTGTGATATCGGCAATGGACAACGGGTAAATTAATTAGCTAAACAATGCTAGCGGTATTGCTGCAGGTAAGATTCTATATAACGGCGAACCTCCGGCGCCGGGGAATAGATTCCGAAGTGTCCTTCGCAGAGAATATCAGCTTCCAGTTTAAGTAGTTTGTGCATAGAATTTCGCCATTGCTTGAGATCCGATCCCCAGGCCTGATTGAAAGGACCGTGAATGTCCTGTCCAAAGAGGACTTTTTGGCTATCCATGATGACCGTAACGGCAATACCGCCCTTTGTGTGACCGGGAATATGAACCCAGTCCAGCTGCAGACCATCCAGATCCAGATGTCCAGTATCACCTTTCAAAACGGTATCCACCTCCACGGGATGATAGGTCACTCCATACCAACTGGCCGCTGTGAGCTGAGGTAAGCCTTCTTCAATAGCCGGCAATTCCAATTGATGCGCGATAACTTTGGCCTGCAGCGTCTGCTTCAATTCGTGCAGACCGCCGATGTGATCGATATGTCCATGAGTAGCGACAATGTATTTGATATTTACCTGGTCTATTCCGGAAGAATTGATGTTGTTCAGGATTCTTGCTGCACTTTTACCGGCACCGGTATCGATTAAAGCAGAACAGGATGGACCCTCTACCAGATAAACCAGACAATCATCCGGGCTTGACAGGTGCCCGCCGCCGACTTGATAAACATGCGGACAAACCTCAATGATTTTTTTCATTCCCTTATACCTCCAGACGATCAACAATTAGATTTGTATTATAAATTCTCTTCGCTAAAAATCATCCATTCCCTTTTATATGAATAGAAAGAATAATATAAATATTCAAACAAATATTGAGTGACATACTGTCATAAGTTATTATCAAAGTAACAAATTCAATTCGCATGAAAAAAGGTGAGGGGGCTGTTTGGATGGAAAATTATCGTGGTGTGGAATACAAGACCGTGCTGGCTTGGGTTGAAGATCACATAGGCTATGTTCAATTTAACCGTCCCAAAGAATTGAATGCGATTAATCCGAAACTCCTGGAAGAATTATCGGAAGTTCTCACTGCTTTTGATGCTGATCTTGAAGTAAGAGTAATTATCATTTGCGGAGATGAAAATGCTTTTTGTGCCGGAGCAGATCTGAAAGAAATGTCTGCAATGAGCGCTTTTGAAGCGAGAAATTATTTGGATCCCAGCCGCAGGGCTATCATGGAAGATGTTCAGAAACCTGTTATTACGGCAATCAGAGGATTGGCTTTGGGGGGCGGATTCGAAATCATCCTTTCAAGTGATATACGCATAGCCGGGGATAAAGCCATTTTTGCACTGCCGGAAATTAAACTGGGAATGTTTCCTGGTGGGGGAGGAACCCAGCGCTGGATTCATTCCGGTTCAATATGCACAGCCAAATATTATATTTTTACCGGTGATTTTTTTGATGCCCAGACAGCGTTAAAGATGGATTTGATTAATATGGTTGTTCCTGACGACGATGTAATGAACCGGGCGACGAAGATTGCCAAGAGAATTGCCAAAAAATCAGCATTGGCTTTGCGGGAAGCCAAACAGTGCATCAATAATTCCGTCAATATGGATCTGCGGTCCGGGTTGAAAAACGAACAGGTTGCCTGGGCGATTCTGTTTTCCTCTAC
>JAGFXV010000426.1 GCA_017861475.1 Bacillota bacterium
TGGATACCGCTGCCAAAGAACTGCGCATGCTGGAACCGGCCTTGCTGACCCGCAAGCAGGAATATGCCATGTTGATCAGTGTGCGGACTCTGCTGCCCGGAGACGAGGAAGAAGTGGCCCAACTGCTGGCCCAGGTACTGGGATAATTGGCTCTGGAGGGACAAACATGAAAAGACTGATTATTGGTACGGCCGGACATATCGATCACGGCAAGACCACCCTGGTCAAAGCGCTGACCGGGATCGAAACCGATCGTTTGAAAGAAGAAAAACAGCGAGGCATATCCATTGAACTGGGATTTGCTCCCTTTACGCTGCCCAGCGGACAGAAGGCAGCCATCGTTGACGTGCCCGGTCATGAAAGATTTATCCGCCACATGCTGGCCGGGGCCTTTGGCATCGATATGGTTTTATTCACAATCGCTGCCGATGAAGGCGTGATGCCGCAGACGCGCGAACATATGGATATTATTGAGTTGCTGGGCGTCGACAAGGGCATTATCGTCATCACCAAAAAAGATATGGTGGATGAAGAATGGCTAATGATGGTCGAGGAAGAAATACGGGAATACGCTGCCAAAAGTATTTTAAAAGGCTGTCCCATCGTTGCGGTTTCCGCCGTGACCGGGGACGGGATCAAGGAATTGCTGGAAACCATCGAGAAAGTAGCCGCCGATGTCGTGGAAAAACCGGTTTTCGGACAGGCACGCCTGCCCATTGACCGGGTTTTTAGCATCTCCGGTTTTGGCACCGTGGTTACCGGCACCTTGTGGTCCGGACAGATCAACGTAGGCGACAGCCTGGAATTGATGCCGGTGCAGCGTATGGTCAAAGTAAGAACCTTACAGGTCCATAATGAAAAAGTACCCACCGCCTACGCCGGGCAGAGAGTCGCAGTAAATTTGCAGGGAATCGATGTCGCCGATATAAAAAGAGGTTATCTGCTGGCCAGCGGCGGCTATCTGGAGCCCAGCTACCGGATCAATGCACGACTGCGCTTGCTCTCCGGCAGTCCGCGTACGCTCAAAAACTGGAACCGGATCAGGTTTCATCTGGGCACGGACGAAACCCTGGGACGGGTGGTGCTGCTCGACCGCGATGAACTTCTGCCCGGAGAGGAAGCATACGCGCAGATCGTGATGGAAAAGCAGGTGGTTGCCTACAAAGGAGATCCCTTTGTAATCCGCTATTATTCCCCGGTAAATACCATCGGCGGAGGTAGCGTTATCGATCCCAACGCGCCGCGGCAAAAGCGCTTCAAGGAAGAAGTCCTCAATGATCTGATGGTCAAGGAGGAAGGCAGCCTTTATGATCTGGTGCTGCACGAACTGGAAGCATCCGGGACCGATCCGCTTACCGTGCAGGAGATCGCACGCCGCACCGGCAGCACCGAAGCCAATATTGAAGATGAAGTCCAGCAGTTGCTGGAAGATGAAAAAATAATCGACACCAGCGGCAAGGGCGCGTATTATTTCAGTACCCAGGCGGTGCAGGCCATGGGCAAAACCATGAGCACCACCATCGCCGAATATCTGCAGAAATATCCGCTGCGACAGGGATACCCCAAGGAAGATATGCGCAGTCGCTGGTTCAATCAATTAAATCCCAAAGTTTTTACCGGGCTGCTGAAATATTTTGAGGACAGCGGAGTTCTGCAAAGTCAAAACAAGCTCATCACATTGCCCGGCTACAGTCCTCATCCGGGTGACAAGGAAAGCCTGATCATTGATGAAATCAAGAAAAAATTCCAGGAAAATGAATTCAATCCTCCCAGCTGGGAAGAAATCAGTGCTCTCAAGGGATTGGACGAAGCTTATCTGAATGAAATTGTTTCCTATTTAATAGACAGCGGATTCCTGTTCAAAATCAGCGACAACATCTATTTTTCCGTGGCAGCGATTGAAAAGGGTAAGGAACTGCTGATGGAATATTTTGCCAAAGAAAAGGAACTTTCGCTGGCTACGGCCCGGGATATTTTTAATACCTCTCGAAAGTATGCGCTTCCTTTGGTAGAATATTATGATAGGATTCGATTTACCAGAAGAGTCGGCGATATGCGCATAAAAGCCTGAGAATCGGCGTGACAGGGGGACGGGATTGTTGACACCCCCCCACATCTGTAAAGGGTGTTTGCAGGAAGATATGCGGTTTCTGCCGAATCAGACATGATACATAAACTGCAGTTGGAGTATAATTACAGAAGAAAATTGCCGAACTTTTGAAGGTAAGACTTGTACAAATGCTTGTGAAGTACTAAAATTTTTTGCAACGATAATTATTTTCCCGCAGGAGTTTCCGTTTCGGGATATCGCAATACCCGGAAGCAAAAAGGGTAACTTTCACGGTCGGCCGTGATAGTAATATAAAGAAAGAAAGAGGAGGAACAGGATGAAAAAGAGCAGTAAGAAAGTAGCGATGCTGGTTTTAATGGTATTCATGCTCGCTATTGTGGCTGGCTGCGGCGGCGGAACAGGGGATAAAACCGCAGAAAAAGCCGACAAGATCAATGTAGGTATCAATGTTGAGTTATCCGGCGGAGTTGCCAGCTATGGCACCAATGCAAGAGACGGAGCTGTCCTTGCTATCGAAGAAATCAACAAAGCCGGCGGAGTTCTCGGTATGCAGATCAATCCCATCGAGAGAGACTGCAAATCCGTTGCTGACGAAGCCATGAGCGTAAGTGCAGCATTGGTTGGCGAGAAAATCGTCGCCCAGATCGGACCGTTGACCAGCGGTAACGTAGCCGGCAGCACCCCGGTTATGATGGACAACAAAATTCCGCTTATTGCCCCGGCAGCAACTGCAGCCAATGTAACCGTAGACGATAAAACCGGAGCAACCAGAGACTATATCTTCCGGGTTTGCTTCATAGATCCTTTCCAGGGCACCTTGATGGCCCAATTTGCAGCTGACAATCTGAAAGCCAAGAAAGCTGTTATCTATGCTGATACTTCCAGCGATTATGGCAAGGGCCTGGCTGAATATTTCAAAAAGACCTTCACCGAAAAAGGCGGCCAAGTTATTGATGAAGAAGGTTTCGTAAAAGACGATCGTGATTTCAGAGCAGCCCTCACCAAAATCAAAGGCCTCAATCCCGATTTCATCTATGTACCTGGTTATTATCAGGAAGTTGCTCCCCTGATCAAGCAGGCTCGTGAACTGGGCATCACCGCTCCCATGGGCGGCGGCGACGGCTGGGATTCACCTGACATGGTCAGCGTAGCAGGTAACGCAGCACTGAACAATACATTCTTCACCAACCATTATTCTTCCCAGGATAAAGACCCCAAAGTTGTTAAATTTGTTGCCGCTTACAAAGCCAAATACAACAAAGAACCCGATGCCTTTGCCGCACTGGGCTATGATTCCGTCCAGCTCATGGTACAAGGT
>JAGFXV010000101.1 GCA_017861475.1 Bacillota bacterium
ACACAATTCAGGTTCCTGGCTGCACAGCCATGCAACAGTAGCTCCCACGCTGAAACCGACAACAAAGATTCTGCTGTATCGATCCCGGATCTGGCGAAGAAAAAGGTTGACTTGATCAAAGGCTTTCTCAAAACCTATGTGCTGAAAGAAATTATTGTAGGCAAGATCTTCCTGTTCATCATCAAACACTGTTTCATTTTGCAGCATATGGGGGGCAAAGACGTCAACCCCATGTCCGGACAATTGCCAACAGATGTCTTTTATGTGCTGATTGATACCATAAATTTCATGCAACACAACCACGGCCGTATTTGATTCATTCAAATAGGTTAGCAATTTTGCAGCTCCTGATATAATTTATGTTCTCTTATAAGAGTATTAAATTTCTTTGTGCTTATATTTGTGGTACTTACGTAATTTTATCAGAAATCACCCGCTGTGCTTTACCTTTTTGTAGAGTCTGAAATTTTATCATTTAAAAATGTACTCCGGTGCTAACCCAGCCGACTTTGCGTACCGGGCGGGCTTCGATATATCCCCGATAGCCCTGCGGCTCCAACTGAAATCGGGGAGCGTCTTCATCTGCCCAGGCAAAACCGTAGAGTTTCGGGTCATATTGATTAATTTGCTCGGATAGTTCCATGATGGCCTGATAGAAATCATCATCTTCAAAGGGCGGTCCCTGAAAAACCATCACCTGACAGGCGGGCAAATCAATGATTTCCAGTCCTTCCGGTACGGCACCGCTATAATCTGCCGGTACTTCCACACCCTGCGCATAGAAGGATGTTCCGGCCGGGCGGAACCGCTGCGGCAGCCACAAACCGATCGGTTCGTACAGTGCTTCCTTGACACTGCATAAAAGCCCCCAGATATCGCAGCCGACTTCTTCGCAGTATTCGAAATAATCTTTGGCATTGGTGCCTCTTTTTAATATCAGTTTTCTTTCCGGACGTTCGATCACCTGGACAAATACAGTACTTGCTGACGCTTTTCTTTCCATGGATTTTCCTCCCCTCTGATAGAAAAAATATTGATCCCGAATGGGAGTGGGCATAAACAGTCTGATCGGCGGTGGGCTCTGGCTGTATTTATAGGGCGTGATTCCAAACTCTCTGGAAAAAGCCCGCGTAAAACCTTCCTGCGTATCAAACACAAAATCAAGCGCCACATCCAGCACTTTGACCTTTTCATCCCGCAGCCGCAAGGCCGCCTGGGTGAGCCGCAAAGCACGAATATATTCGAAGGGGGATTTGCCCAAATGCTCTTTGAAGATCCGCGTACAGTGAAAAGGGGAATAACCCGCACACCGGCTCAAGTCTGACAAGGTAATCGGTTCGCCTAAATGCCGGTCGATATAGTCCTGCATATTCTGAACCGCGTTGATCTGCTCCCATCGATCCATGCCCTCACCTCCATCGAATCATTATCATCTATCAGGGGACAAAAATTCTTGACTTGAATTGCTGAATCGTAATTCAAATTCTTATTTTCTTTGAGGGGAAGTATTTATTTTAAAATTTCCGGATCAGGCGCAAAAAGTTTATCGACTGTTGTCCCAAGTATGTTTGCCAACTTAAAGGCCAATAATAAAGTAGGGTCATACTTATCATTTTCGATAGCATTTATGGTTTGTCTTGTAACGCCCAACGCAGTTGCTAGATCTTCCTGCCTATAGTTCTTTTCTTTACGCAGTTCTCTTATGTTATTCTTCATAATGTTCAATGCCCAACAGTAAAGTACAAAAATACACCAAATATAATAAGCAAGAATATCACACCAAAAGAAATAAGGATTTGTTTTTTACTGCTGTCATCGTCCACCTTTACTTTAGCAACGCTTGTAACAAAGAAGTAAACTAAAAACTGTAGTATGAATAGGATCTGGGGAAGCGACATTTCTTGTGTTTTAACATAGTTAAATCCCCCCCATATAACGAGGGACAACACCATAAAAAACCAGCTCCATTTGATTCCTTCCTGGTTAATCTTTAATTCCATCTCGTCCATTTTTCTCATAATAAACCTCCGTAATGTCAAAAGTATTTTACATTCAGAGTATATTGATTAGACGGTAAAATGTCAATAGTTTTTTACATTATCAGAAGTTGTTTGTTTTAAAGGCAATCGCTTAATATACATTTGCTGTCTGCTGGCTGCCTATCTTTTCCCTGACATATTTAGAATTGATAAACCGTAAAAAACAGCAGACGTTCCTATCAGGATCAGAATACTGACCAGAGGGGTAATCTCGTGGCCGCCGAAGGAGTATGTTACTCCCATATGATATTTGAATTCATTCAGGTATTGGACCGGGATTCCGTTGAATGAGGTTTGCATCGGCGCTTCCATCAGTACCTGGCGAAACAGAGCTGCCGCGTGGGAAGGGGGAAACACCTTGATGAGCGTTTGTACAGACGCGGGCAGGCTCCCGATGGGGAGGTAAATGCCGGTAAAAAAACCGATGAGTGTGCCGATGATTGTGCTGACGGTACTGAAGGCTTGGTTACTATTTATAAATGACACGATGAAGCAAACCAATGAAGTGTTCATCAGTGTTGATAAAAATATCAGCAAGACAATCTTGAGACATGAAACAGCATCCAACCATGCACCGCCGCTCAACACGATGTAAATCTCGGCTGCCGCAAATGTGACCAGAGACATGATGATCCCGATCAGCAGCGCACTTCCCAGATATCCTCCCGTAAGACTGCTTCTTTTGATGGGGGAGGAGTAAAAATCCTTGTCAATTTTCTTGACCTTGTCTTCGATCATCACCCCAAATGCACCCATGGTCGTAGTCACCGATGCCACTGCAAGAAGGCCGGCCACCAGCCATGTGTTCATCAGAAAATCAACGTTTGCAAGCGCTTTCATGGAATCCAGCCAGACGTCTCCCAGGAACACCGCATACAGGGCGATGATAATGAAAACTGCCAGCAGTGAGAATAAGACGGCGCTCCTGTCGCGGAAAAAAAGTTTTAGGTTGCGTTTCATAAAAACCATCATTCTCTCAGCTCCTTTCCCGTAATGCCGATAAAAGCGTCGTCCATGGTGCCCTGCAGCACTTGAAAGCCGCTGATGCAGGTCTGGCAGTTCTCCAATACGGGAATGGCTGACATCGTATCCGGCAGTTTGACAACAAATTCCCCTGCAGACATTGTGAAATCGAGTTTTTGGTCATGCAGGAGCTGGCGCAGCCCGGCTTCATCTGATGCGAACAATCTCACTGTGTCGGATGAGTAGCGCGTTTTCAGTTCTGCCGGCGTGCCTTTGGCAGCAATCTCCCCATGGTCGATTACGATCACATAATCAGACTCAGCCGCCTCTTCCATGTAGTGAGTGGTAAGGAAAACCGTCATTCCGTTTTTGGACTGCAATTGTTTTATCGTATTCCAGATGCTTTTTCGCGTCTGCGGATCAAGGCCCGTGGTGGGCTCGTCAAGAAACAGGATTTTCGGTTTATGAACCAGCGCTCGCGCGATATCGGCTCTGCGCCGCTGGCCGCCGGAGAGCTTGCCGTATGGACGGTCGATGATCTCACCGAGTTCGGTGGTTTGTACGGCCTCGTATACGGCGTTCCTGATTTCGGTTTTATCCGACGTGTACAATCCGGCCCGGAGGGTAAGATTTTCCCGCACGGTAAGCAAATCGTCCAGTATGCTGTCTTGAAACACCACGCCGATGATTTTTCGAATGGCCTGACTGTGGCGGCGCAGGTCAAGCCCGTCTATGTAAACCTCACCGCCGCTGAAATCCAGGAAAGTACATAAGATATCGATGGTGGTTGATTTGCCTGCACCGTTAGGCCCGAGATAGGAAAACAGCTTCCCCTGTTCAACGTAAAAACTGATATCCTTTACGGCAGTCAAGCTGTCATAGTTTTTTCTTAAATTGGTTACCTCTATGATCTTATTCAAGCAATCGCCCCCTTTCGAAAACACTATAACAAGCCCTTTCAGCGCTTTCAACAGGGGCAACGGTATGCTGCAGATATGGTTGGGCAAGATGCAAAAAAAGGATGGTAAGCTGTATGCAGCCAACCATCCCGGAGGATCTTTATACACTTATGAACAATTATGAGTGATAATGCTCGTTCAGCCGTTCATTCATTTTATCGGTCAATTTTTTGTCCCGGTAATGGGTTGCTAAAAAGACAGCAACATATACCACTAAAACAGACGAAAGAAACACGGCAACCTCTTTGCTGCTGTGCAGACTGACCCAATCCCAGAGCGAGGCAAAATATAACAGAACTGCCGAGAGAACGATTAAGTGAATGATTTTGCGAATAAGCATTTGCATTTTGTTCAATTCCCTGCGTGAAAGGAATATGACATGCGGCAAATCACCGGCCAAGGCCATCAGCAGTATTCTGCCGATATCATCGAGCGAAAAGCTGGCGTCAGGATAAAAAATCAGGCAAAATACATACATCGAAATGATAATTCCGGTTGTAATGATAAAAAATGACTGGACCATGGTTTTTAACAGTTCTTCCGCACGCATTCTGACACCTCCTATATACCAAGCCGTTTTTTCAGATCGCCCATATACTGCCGGGAAATAATAACTTTTTCGCCATTGTCCAGCAGGGCCTCAAAGCGTCCGCTTAACGCGGGACTAAGCGATTTTATCTTGCGCAGGTTTAAAATCACCGATTTGGATACCCGTAAAAAGTCACTGTTGGCAAGCGAATTTTCCAGCTCGTAGAGCTTTTGCTTCGATTCGTAGACCTTGTCCTTAAGATAGATAAAAGTTTTATTGTCCACCGTATCAATATAGTAAATACCGTCCGGCCGGAGACGGTGTATTTCATTTCCGTCGTAGGCGATGAGCGTATCCTGTGCTTTTAAAAGGGCAAGGGCGCGAAGAAGTTCAGGTGTCATCCTGCGGCATCTGATAATGATCTGTTCCTCTTCACCTTCCGGCGGTTCTTCCATGACAATCTTCAAATACCCTCACCCCCCTGTCGATCGAATGCCCTTATCTTTTATGTGCTGATTGATAGCATAGATTTCATGCAATACAATCGCGGCTGTTTTCGATTCATTCAAATAGGTCAGCAATTTTGCAGCTCCTGTTTCGCTGCTAATATAACGTAATTCTTACATAATTTTATCATAAACCCTCATCAATGCTTTAGTTTTTGAAGGGCTTGGGGGTATAGTGCAGGAAAACCATGGCAAATGTAGAAGGGGATAAACTGGTATGAAGAAAAACCTGGCGGAGTAAAGGATTTTTATGAGTGCGTTTGTTTTTGGGATCGTTCTTTTTGCTGCTCTCCTGCATGCAGTCTGGAATGCAATCGTTAAAGGCGCGGATAATACGACTTTAACTACGGTATTGGTAACAGCATTTGCAACCCTGATCGCTGCGGTTGCACTGCCTTTTTTCGTTCAGCCGGCCAGAGAGAGCTGGCTTTTTATCGCGGTTTCAGTTCTTTTTCAGGTGATTTATTTTACTTTGATTGGAACTATTTATCGAATCTCGGAGATGAGCCTGACGTATCCCCTGATGAGGGGCACGGCGCCTTTACTGGCAGCGTTGCTGGGGATCGTAACCATAAATGAAACACTCACATTGCAAACCTGGATCGGGGTATTTTTTATCTGCGGCGGCATTTTGAGCATGGTGCTGGAACAGTGGAAATTTTCATCCAAGGTCATAGGGCTGGCGTTTTTAAACGCTCTGGTCATTGCGGGATATACCCTCGTCGATGGCATAGGGGTCCGCTTGTCTGATGCCCCGGCAGCCTATACATTATGGATCATGGTATTTCAAGGAATGATTTTGGCCGGGTGGCGGCTTATGCTTGATCCTATTGATTTTATCCGCTATACCAGAAGGTATTGGCGTTTGGGCATGATCGGCGGGATCGGCATGATGACATCGTACGGCGTGGCATTATGGGCGATGACGTTTTCACCAGTTGTCATGGTGGCTGCTTTACGGGAAACATCCATTTTATTTGCACTGATGATTTCGGCGTTGTTTCTGAAAG
>JAGFXV010000102.1 GCA_017861475.1 Bacillota bacterium
GACGGAAACATCGATTTGTCTATGTAATAATTGGTTTATCTGTTCAGGATCTACCCTGAGCAGCGCTTCATCTTTGCTGATCAGACCTTCGTTAACCATATCAACGGCAACTTTTACGGCCGCCCGGGTGGTTCTTTTGCCGTTGCGGGTCTGGAGCATGTATAATTTGCCTTTTTCCACCGTAAACTCAATATCCTGCAAATCGCGGTAATGCTGTTCCAACTTGTTGCAGGTATCTACAAACTGCTGATAAACGCCTGGCAGTTCTTCCTGGAGTTTACTGATCGGCATCGGGGTGCGAATGCCGGCTACAACGTCCTCGCCCTGGGCATTGACCAGGAATTCACCGTAAAGAAGTTTCTCCCCGGTGGATGGATTGCGGGTAAAGGCTACGCCGGTACCGCAATCCTGACCCATGTTGCCGAAGGCCATACATTGAATATTGACAGCCGTACCGAGATCATCCGGTATTTTGTTGATCCTGCGGTAAACAATGGCCCGCTGATTGTTCCAGGAATCAAAGACGGCACGGATGGCTCTCTCCAACTGTTCGTTTACATTCTGAGGAAAGTCAAATCCTTTTTCTTTAAGTACCAGGGCTTTGTATTCACTGATAATGATCTGCAGTTCATTAGCCGGGATTTCATAATCAAATATAACGCCCAGTTTGCGCTTGTGTCTTTCTACGATCTCGCCAAACTGAGAATGGCTGATCTCCAAAACCACGTCTGAAAACATCTGGATAAATCGTCTGTAGCAGTCATAGGCAAACCTGTCATCACCGGTCAGCTCGGCCAGACCGAGAACTGACTCGTCATTAAGGCCCAGATTAAGAATGGTATCCATCATACCCGGCATGGAAACTGCAGCTCCGGAACGGACTGATACCAACAGGGGGTTGTCTTTGCTGCCAAAATGTTTGCCGGTCTTTTTTTCAAGCGTTTTAAGATAATCAAAAGCATCATCCATCAAGCCTGTAGGAAATTCGCCTTTCAGTTCCTGATAAACGTTGCAGGCTTCAGCAGTTATGGTAAAACCTGGTGGCACCGGCAGACCGATCTTTGTCATTTCGGCCAGATTGGCGCCTTTGCCCCCCAGAATATTTTTCATGTCTGATTTACCTTCTTCAAACAGGTAGATAAACTTCTTGCTAGACATTACTTAACCTCCTATAGTATATTTCCAATATTTTGCTAGCAGTTTCTTCAACTGCCCGATTGGTTACATCGATGACCGGACAGCCCAACTTTTTCATGATTTTGTCTGAATACTCAAGCTCTTCGAGTATTCTTTCTTCATTGGCATAGCTGGCCTGATGGGAAAGGCCTAGTGTCTTGAGCCGCTCGGTGCGGATATTGTTTAGCTGTTCAGGATTTATGACCAACCCGATCAATTTGCCCCGTTCCACCGTAAACAGTTCATCGGGAGGGGCGATTTCAGGCACCAGGGGAACGTTGGCTACCTTCAGTCGCTTGTGGGCCAGATACATGGACAAAGGTGTCTTGGAAGTACGTGACACACCCACCAGCACAATATCGGCAAGGGCAATCCCGCGGGGATCCTTGCCGTCGTCGTAGCGCACCGCAAATTCCACGGCTTCAATCCGCCGGTAATACATTTCGTCGACTTTGCGCAACAGACCGGGTTCAAGCTTGGGTTCAATATGGCTGGCATTTTTGAAAGCCTCGATGATCGGCCCCAGGATGTCAATACAAACCACGCCGGCTCCACTGGCTTTTAATTGAAGATAATCAGCCAAATCTTTTAATACCAGCGTGTAAGCGATGATAAAATTTTTCTCCGCCGCTTGATTGACAATCTCATCCAAAATACTCTGGTCAGAAATATTGGGGATGCGTCTGATTTCCATATTGCCGGAATTGAACTGACTGGCAGCTGCTCTTACCACCATTTCAGCAGTTTCCCCGATCGAATCCGAGACAATAAACACACCGGGCAGATGTTCTGTCAAAATGATTAACCCCCTCGTTATTTACATGCCAGATCCAAAAAAATTCTGGCTATATTGGTTTTTGTGATTCGTCCTATGACCTCGCATTTCTCTTCGTTATGCGGTCCGAGATAACATTTTACCACCGGCAGACTGTCTACTTCATGTTCAACAATTTTCTTAACGGCTTCCACGGCCGTATCATCACCAGTGGTGGTAATAATATTGGGCATGCGGGTCATGATAACACTGACTGGCATTTTGTGAATATCAGCCTGCCCCAGAGTCGTTTTCAGTAAATCTTTGCGTGATACGACCCCGGTCAGGTAGTTTTCCGCATCCAAAACGAATATGCTGCCGGTATCTTCTACAAAAAGCGTCACGATGGCATCATAAATACTGCAGTTTTCCTTGACGACTACAGCCATTGACATGACGTCCCTGACCCGGTATTGATTCAATACCTTCCTTATTTTATTGTCCACTCCATCAGCTTTGTAGGTATAGCCTACCCGGGGCTTGGCCTCCAGATAACCAGACATGGTCAATACTGCCAGATCGGAACGCAATGCAGCCCGAGTCAATTCCAGTGATTCGGCAATGCATTCACCGGTTATGGGTCCGTTTTGTTTGACAATTTCCAGGATTTTTATTTGCCGTTCATTTAAATCGATTTTGCTCACCACCCAATTACGCTATACTTTTTGGGTATAATTCTACAAATCATATATACTATTTTCGCTAATAAAATCCTGTTTGCCAATACCTAATTTTATTTTTATGAGTTTTTTAGATAATTTTTGTAAAATCAGCCACCTGACCGCACAACCCGGCGATGGTTTTTAATATACCCAACCGTGCTGCTTTGAGGTTTTCATCTTCGACCATCACCATGACCGCAGTAAAAAACTGGTCCAAGTCAGGTCGCAAATCGGCCAGGATATGCAGCGTCTGCTGATAATCTTTGGCGGCTAAACTCTTTTCTGTTGTCTGTTGTACTTGCAGCAAATGCTGATAAAGTATTTTCTCGCTTTCATCCTCAAGATTTTCTGATACGACAACCGTGCTGTCCCATTTTTTGGACAGGTTATGGGAACGGTTAAATACCACCATAAAATCTTCATAGCGGTTGGAAGCTTTAAATTCCTGTACAACCCTGACCCGATCCAGAATATCATTAATATCGGTAAGAGCCAGGTTCATCACCGCGTCTACCACATCAAAGGCGAACCCTTTGTCGAGCAGGATGCCGCGCTGTCTCTGTCTGATGAAATCCATCAGTTCGTCAGTGATCTGTTGTACGTCTCCTTCGGTTTTGACATTAACCAACCCATTGTAGGCAGCGGTGATGATGCGGCTCAAGTCGGTCTTGATATTCATGTCGGTGAGAATATTTACCACTCCCAGTGCCTGACGCCGCAGGGCATAGGGATCCTGTGAACCGGTAGGCCTGATGCCGATGGCAAAACAGGCGGTCAGATTATCGATCTTTTCCGTCAGAGCCAATATTGTTCCGGTCTCACTGGCAGGCAAGTTGTCACCGGCAAAGCGAGGCATATAGTGCTCAAGAATCGCTTCGGCAACCTCTTCGTCTTCCTTGCTTTTAAGAGCGTAATAACGACCCATGATCCCCTGCAGTTCAGGAAATTCATAGACCATGTTGCTTAACAGGTCAGCTTTGCACAAAAGGGCTGTCCGTTCCAGTTTTTCCGGACTGCTGAGCCTGGTTTCACGTCCGATGAAAACTGCCAGTTTTTGCAGCCGTTCCACTTTGTCCATAATGCTTCCCAAACGTTCATGGAACATGACCTTTTGCAGACCAGGGACAAAATCAACCAGCGCCTTGGCGGTATCTTCTTTCCAGAAAAAGAGGGCATCCTCCAGGCGGGCTTTCAGCACTCTTTCATTACCAGCACGGACAATGTCGAGACTGGCATCCGTTCCGTTCCTTACGCCGATAAAAGCATTCAATAACTTTCCCTGGTCATCAAAGACGGGGAAGTAACGCTGATGTTCGATCATCGATGTGGTAAGGACTTCCGGCGGTACATCCAGATAGGAAGATGAGAAACTGCCCACAAAAGCAGTCGGATATTCGAGCAGGAAGGTCACCTCTTCCAGCAAGTCATCATTTTCCATGGCTTGCCCACCAGCCTGCCGGGCAACTGCCTGAACCTGCTCCCAGATCATATTTTTTCTTGTCTGCTGGTCAACGATCACATATCTCTGACGCAGCTGCGCAAAATACTCTTCTATATTATTCACAGCAAAATTTTCCGGGGCGAGAAAACGATGACCGTAACTTTCATTGCTGCTTTGCACGTTTTCAATCTGCACAGTCACGGTCTGATCGCCGTAAAGGGCCAGCAGCCAGCGGATCGGGCGGGCAAAGCGGGTTTGGTAATAAGCCCAGCGCATCGACTTGGGAAAACTTAACGAATGAATAATATCAAGCAGGATTTCCGGCAGGACCTCAACGGTTGCTCCGCCCAATTCCTTTTTGACCGCAAAAATATATTCAATTCCATCCACATCCCGGATCTCCAGATCAGCCACATTGATTCCCTGGCCACGGGCAAAACCTTGCGCTGCTTTATTTGGATTGCCCTCCTGATCAAAGGCGCTGGCCTTTTTGGGTCCGCGGTTTTCAATGACCGCATCCTGCTGTTTTTCTTCCAATCCTTCAACATGCAGAACCAGGCGTCGGGGGGTGCCCATGCTATTGACCTGTGCAAAGCCAACCCGGGAGGCCGTGAATTTTTGCTCAGCCAGTTTCTTAAGATCTGCCAGCGCTACGGCCATAAAAGCAGAAGGCATTTCTTCGACTCCGATTTCCAATAATAGATCTCTTTTCATTATCCTTCTACCTCCACTTCCTGCAGCAGTTGCTGCCGCATGTTCTCGTCTTTTAACAACGGATATCCGAGGCGCTTGCGCTGCTCCAGATATTCTTTGGCTACAGTACGGGCAATGTTACGTACCCGGCCGATGTATCCCGTTCTTTCGGTTACGCTGATCGCGCCGCGAGCATCGAGCAGGTTGAACAAATGGGAACACTTCAGTACATAATCGTAGGCCGGTTGGGCCAGATGAAGGTCAGCCACACGGCGTGCCTCTTCTTCACAAATGTTGAACATGGTGGTCAGCGCTTCCACATTAGATCCGTGGAAATTGTAATGGGAATAGTCCACCTCGGATTGGTGATGAACGTCTGCATAGGTGATGCCGTCCACCCATTCAATATCGTAGACGCTTTCCTTGTTTTGTATATAGGTAGCGATCCGCTCCAGACCATAGGTTATTTCCGCGCAGACCGGATGGCAATCAAAGCCACCGCATTGCTGGAAATAGGTAAACTGGGTGATTTCCATACCGTCCAGCCAGATTTCCCAGCCCAGTCCCCAGGCTCCCAGGGTGGGTGATTCCCAATTGTCCTCCACCAGCCGGATATCATGTTTGTCAGGATCAATGCCCAACTGGCGCAAGCTTTCCATATATAGTTCAATTACATTGTCAGGAGATGGTTTGAGTATGACCTGAAACTGGTAATAATGCTGCAGACGATTGGGATTTTCCCCGTAACGCCCGTCGGTAGGACGGCGGGAAGGTTCCACATATGCCACATTCCAAGGTTCCGGCCCCAGACACCGCAGGAAGGTAGCCGGATTCATGGTCCCCGCACCTTTTTCCAAATCATATGGCTGCTGAATGATGCAGCCCTGTTTGCTCCAATAGTTTTGTAAATTCAAAATGATTTCCTGGAAATTCACTGCTTTTACCTCCTCTTATTTTGCCTTTACACGGTACGATCTTTCAGAAAAATTAAAAAAGCCCGTATCCAACAGGGACGGGATATACCCGCGGTTCCACCCTGATTGGCACGTAGCCCACCTTCATTGCCAGGTTTTACTCACCTTTTCGGTTTTCCTCCTGAAACTCCGAAGCGCCTTGGGAAAAAGCCCTTACCGGTTTCCAGCTGCCCGGCTCTCTATAAAGCGACTTTACCTTCCTACTACTCTTCTTCATCGTCAATTATGAA